>CAJXIQ010000053.1 GCA_913054375.1 uncultured Bacteroidota bacterium | reverse complement strand
TAGAAACGCAATTAAAAAGGGATAACAATGGGGTAAATAGTTTTAGACAGAGTTTAAATATGGAGCTTACAATCCCATCTCTACTGTTCTTTGAGCAGAAAAAGTTTAGTCAAATTGTAGTGAAGAAGAACACACGCTTCAATGCTTCGTTTCTGCATGACCAGAATATTAATTTCTCCCGGTATGTAGTACCATTTAGTTTTACATATTCATTTACACACGGTAGAACAGCGTTTAATATCACCCCGTTTAGGCTTAGTATAAATCAGGCGTCTGTAGAAGGAGGATTTCTTGCTTCGCTTGATCCAAGTACTCGTTTTTATACCTCACAGTTACTGACTAATAACCTCATAGCCGGTCCCTCAGCATCCTTGTATTGGACAAATGAAAAGACGAATCCACTAAAGTACTGGCAGATACGCTCCAATGCAGTGGAGTTGTCGGGTAATTTGGCTTCTGTGTACTTCAATACCTTCACAGATCAACGCGGGATTGACAAGGAGATAAGACTTACGCGGGATGTTGCCATTAAATATTCTCAATATGCACGTTCAGATATAGATGCTAGCTATAACCATATCATCGACGAGAATAATGCGCTGGCTTATCGACTGTATGCAGGAGCAGGAGTGCCATACGGCAATACTGTTTTTTTACCTTTTGAGCGAAGGTTCTTTGTAGGCGGAGGAAGTGGGCTTCGGGCCTGGCGACCCAGGACGATAGGCCCGGGTAGCTACAGTGATAGTGCGAATACAATCCGTATAGAGAAAACGGGCGAGTTAATGCTTCAAGGGAGTGCTGAGTTTCGGTTCGATATCTTAGACAAAGTGGTGGACGGTGCTGTATTTGCCGATGCTGGGAATATTTGGAATTTTCGACGAGACCCTAATTTTGTTAATGCAGAGTTCCAATTCGATCGATTTTACAAGGAAATAGCACTAAATTCTGGCGTAGGATTACGATTTGATTTGAGGTATGTTGTGTTCCGCACAGACTGGGGTATAGCTTTGCATGATCCCTCAAAATTAGAGGGGAACAAATGGGTGATTAAGGACTTTTTTACGAATAGATGGATTTTTGATAATACTGCGATTAATTTTGCCATTGGATTCCCGTTTTAATGGAGTTCGGCATTTAGCATAAAATGAAAGAAAACATTCGACTCACAGCAAAAAGAACTCTTGGATTGATACTAACCATGAGTGTAATGCTATCTGCATGTAGGGATAAAGCTGGAGGTGGAGGACTCAACTTCTTCTCACTCCAAGACGACATTACGTTTGGCGCTCAAGTAGCAACAGAGATTGAAAATGATCCGAGTACATATCCTATACTAGATAGCGCACAAAATGTAGCATCGTACGCTTACCTTTATGACATTAGAGATAGAATACTGAGCTCGGGTAAGGTGGTTCATAAGGATGATTTTCAGTGGCAAATTCGTCTCATTGGTGATGACAGTACGCTCAATGCGTTTTGTACACCAGGTGGATATATTTATGTATATACGGGGTTGATCAAATACTTGGATTCTGAAGACCAGTTTGCTGGGGTAATGGGCCATGAAATTGCACACGCAGATGAGCGCCATTCAACAGCAGCACTCACCCGTACATACGGCATAGATGTATTGCTTAGTATCTTGTTAGGAGATGACCTAGGTACGCTTGTACAAATAGCCAAAGGACTTAGTGGGTTAAGTTACAGTAGAGGAAATGAGAGTGAGTCTGATATGAGAAGTGTTGAGTACCTGTACCAAACAGATTACGATGCACGTGGAGCAGCACGCTTTTTTGAGAAACTAGAAGAGGAAGTAAGTGGCAGTGGCCCTACGTTTTTGAGTACGCACCCAAATCCTGGGAATAGAGTAGAGGCAATATTTGCTCATTGGGAAATTTTAGGAGCAAAAGTGGGAGAAACGTATGCAGCTCGCTACAAAGAGTTTCAAAACAACTTGCCATAAGTGCTCAATTATAATTATACGATTTTAACAGTTTAAAGAAAATATGGAGTTAACTAAGAGTGGCTATGAGGTGGGGGGAGTAAACCTACTGAGTATTGCCCAAGAATTTGATACACCAGTGTATGTGTATGATGCAGACCAGATAGTAGCCAACTATCATGAGCTTAAAAATGCATTTAAGGGCGTAGATGTTAAGTTGAAATATGCGTGTAAAGCGTTAACCAATATCAATGTCTTGAAGCTTCTTAGGAATGAAGGTTCTGGATTAGATACTGTAAGCATCGAAGAAGCTAAACTCGGTTTACACGCTGGATTTGATCCAAGCGAAATACTATTTACACCCAATAGTGTTTCTTTCGAAGAGATACAAGAGGCAGTAGAATTAGGCTTGATTATCAATATAGATGAGTTGAGTCTTTTAGAGCGTTTTGGCAATGAGTACGGTAATACGGTATCTTGTTGTATCCGGCTCAATCCTCATATTATGGCCGGAGGGAATAGTCATATCTCTGTAGGTCATATAGACAGTAAGTTTGGTATCAGTATATACCAAGTTCCACATATTAAACGAATTGTAGATGCACTGAATATTCACGTAAACGGACTGCATATGCATACCGGCAGTGATATATTGGATGCAGAGGTTTTTTTACGTGGCGCAAAATTATTATATGAAGCAGCACAATCTTTTGATGATTTAGCTTTTATGGATTTTGGTAGTGGGTTTAAAGTAAAGTATAAAGAGGGAGACATTACAACAGATGTAAATGATATAGGAGCTAAAATCGTAGAGAGCTTTAAAGTGTTCTGCAAGGAATATGGAAAGGACTTGGAGTTATGGTTTGAGCCTGGGAAGTACTTGGTGAGTAATGCTGGAGAGTTTCTTGTAAGCGTAAACGTCGTGAAACAGACGACATCTACCGTTTTTGCAGGAGTTAATTCAGGACAAAATCACCTATTACGCCCAATGATGTACGACGCATATCATCACATCACCAATTTGAGTAATCCGAAAGGAACGGGTCGTATCTATTCTGTAGTTGGCTATATCTGTGAGAGTGATACACTTGGTTACGATAGAAGATTGAACGAAGTGCGGGTGGGAGATGTCTTGTCCATAAGTAATGCAGGTGCATATGGATTTAGTATGAGTAGTAATTATAACTCAAGATTACGGCCTGCAGAAGTACTGGTTCACAAGGGCAAAGCACACCTTATCCGCAAACGAGAAAATTTAGATTATTTACTTGAGAATCAAGTAGAACTAGACTTACCTCAGACTGAAACTTCTGCGGTCTAGCAAATGATTATTATCATATAGCTCAACGCGATAGCTTCCTTTTGCATATTCGGCTGTGTGCTGGTAGTAGTAGGTTATTCTTTTTTCGGTACCATCATACTGAATCTTATTTTTGAGGGTGTAAACATCGTTGGTGTTGGTAAGTCTACGGGTGTTTTTGCTAAGTACAGTTCCGTTTGGGGCTATTATTCTTACGGCTATTTCTTGTTCTCCTTGCTCAGTTAAGTCGCCGCCAAGTACGGTAAATTTTATCTTGAGACGCTCTACTTTACGTGCCTTTTCTATCACTTCTTGTTCACCTTTACGTCGACGGATAGGCTCTATTGTGAGCCCCGCTATTCGAATGCTCCCGGCCGTGCTTAGCCTTTTGTTCAGAGCTTTGTTTGCAATCATTAGGCTGTCTTTTTGTATACCAATTTCACCTACTTTAAGAGCATGTTTTTGCGTAATTGCTTGCGCTTCTTTGTATTCTTTTTGTGCTTGCTCAATCTTTGCTATGTAAGTGGCATTGTTTTGTTTCAGGCTAGTAATTTCTTTGTGTGCTTCGAGTAATTGGCGTGATTCACCTGCTGTTTTACCGCCTTTATGGCCGTTGATTAGTGTTGTGATGCGACGATGTGCTGCCAATAATGAACGCTTTTTGGCTTCCAATTGGGTGCGTAGTTCCTCTTTTAAATCGAAGTGAGCAAGATTTTCATTTATACGGTCTTGTAATTGCCGCTGTATGTTATTGAGGCGTACTTGCATAGAATCCTTATCCAGTTGAAGGACGCTGTACGCTAAGGCAAGTTCCTCGTTTTGGGCCTGTACTTTATTGGCATTTTTCGCATATTTGAGGAATATGAAAGCGGATAACCCAAGAGAGACTAAAAAAAGAATAATAAACAAGTGCAGCGATCTACTCTTGATTGGCTGTTGATTATTGACTTCCATTTTTTAAGACGTTGGAATACAAAAATAGCTATAATTAGAAAAGATTGTAAGTATATGATAGAGAGTTCGTTTCAATAAGCGATTAGGTTATCTCTACTGGAGATGGTGAAAACTACTTTGAAAAATTTTATCTATAAATCAACTCGATATGAATTTTGGCCATGGTATGTCATTTATTTGCCTCTTTTGCCCGTGTATTTTTTTGGAGTTTTACGTACCCGCAGACTATTGTACTTTACAGCTGCCAATCCAAGTATAGATATGGGAGGCTTTTTTGGTGAGCGCAAGAATGAGATATTAAACCTTATTCCTAATTGCCATAAAACCATAAGTGTTCATATTACTATGCCTATGTCAGCAGATGAGTTGAATGATGCTCTTTTGGAAAATAACCTTGATTTCCCCTTAGTGGTAAAGCCAAATGTAGGTGAAAGAGGCGATGGTGTTTGTATTCTGTATTCTATTCAAGAGCTGTTGGCATACAGCTATACAGACTATATCATACAAGAGTACATAGACTATCCCGTAGAATTGGGTGTGCTTTTTTATAAGTATCCTAACGATATAGGGGGCAGAGTATCTAGTCTCACACGGAAAGAATTCTTAACGGTAAAGGGAAATGGTGTTTGCACAGTGGAGCAACTCTTAGCTGGGTCAGGTCGCAGTAAAATCTATTTACCCATGGTAAGACAGGAGTTTCAGGACAGTTTGCAACACGTGCCGTTGAAAGGAGAGAAGTTTGTGGTGCACAAGATTGGTAACCATTCAAAAGGTACTCGTTTTATTAATGCTAACGCGCATATTACAGACGAGTTGAATGCTACATTTAGTGAGATAAGTAATCAAGTAGATGGGGTTTACTTTGGACGATATGATCTTAAAGTACCTAGTCTTGAACACTTAAAACGTGGCGATAATATTAAAATATTTGAATTAAACGGTGTGAGTTCTGAGCCGGGAATTATGTATGATCAGCCGAATGTTTTCAAAGCATATAGCATTCTTGCTCACCATTGGCTTGCTTTGGTCGATATTTCGAATCAAAATATTAGAAACGGGGTGAGGACTACTCCGTTGCGCCAGTTCTTTTCCAAAGTATTGCATCACTTCTATGCAAAGCCGACTTTTTAGTCTTCCTACTCATAGAGCGGAATAGTTATTTATCGTATTGAGAAAAGTCTATTTTACCCATAAACTTTTCTTCGAGGCAGGTCCATGTATCGGGTGTACGCCAGTGGCCTCGGCCATATGCAAATCTTGTTTTTTCCCAAGAATCATACTTGTCGTGAAGACTCTTTAGATAGTAAATGCCAACTTTAAGGTAATTTCTGCGTGTTTTACCTCCTTCTAAACCAAGCCGATTGTACCAATACCAGTATGTTTGATCAATTACTTGTAAGTCGCCGTTGTCTGTACCGCCATTTGTATTTTGGATGTATCTCCATCCACTTTCGTTTTGTCCTATCTCTTTTACCAGAGCAAAAGGTACCCCAACCTCCCGGCAAATGGAGTCGGCAATTTGGAGTGCAGACTTAGGTGTTATGATTACTGGTGCTGCATTACTGATCTCTTCTTTGGGTGCGGCAGAGGATTCATTCTTTATAACATTTTGTCTATTCACAAAACTTGCGGCAACTATTGCAACTAGCAATAATGAACCAACAGCAATGTGTTTGCTCAAATTTTTCATAAGAATAATTTATTTTTTTATGTAGTAGCTGGGTGCCACTTCATTTGTTTAACAGATTTGTGGTACATACCTTTTAGATAGTGCAACAAATGTAGTTTGGAAGTGAATTGAAGAATACGGTACAATTGTCCACATGTAAGTTTAGCCGGTTGGGAATCGACTAAAATTTTATACAATATTGGCATCGAATGAGAGAGCGATCAAGTAATAATGGTTTTTTGTGACAATTCTGAATAAAATTTAATCACAAAAAACCATTCAATTCTGTTGATTTAGAGAAGAGTCTATGCCTCAGTAGACATTTCTCTTGCACTAAGGTAACGCTCCGCGTCTAGTGCAGCCATACAGCCAGTACCTGCAGCAGTTACTGCTTGTCTGTAGGTAAAATCTTGAGCATCTCCGCTGACAAAGACCCCAGGTATATCTGTTTTGGTGCTATCTGGATGAGTGATGAGGTATCCAGCATCGTTCATTTTCAGGTATTCCTTGAAAATATCCGTATTAGGCTTGTGGCCTATAGCTACGAAGAAGCCATGTATTGGAATTTCTTTTTTCTCACCTGTTATGTTGTTTACTACTCGCACACCCTCTACAGCATGCTCTCCAAGGATTTCATCTGTTTCTGTGTTATACAATACTTCTACGTTCTCTAGGTTATTTACTCTATGTTGCATAGCCTTGGATGCACGCATTTCCTCCTTACGCACAAGCATATAGACTTTCTTACATATTTTAGATAAGTAGCTAGCTTCTTCTGCTGCGGTATCTCCGGCGCCGACTATGGCTACGTCATGTCCTCTGTAAAAAAAACCATCGCATACGGCACAGGCACTTACTCCACTACCGTTTAAGCGTTGCTCACTTGGTATCCCAAGCCATTTAGCACTAGCACCTGTGCTAATGATTACTGTTTCTGCTTCTATCTCCGTTTTGCCGTCTACTGTAGCAAAGTGGTTTCCTCCTTCTCTGTCAAACCTAACAGAAGTAACCATACCAAACCGTACATCCGTACCTAGTCGTACAGCTTGTTTTTTGAAATTTTCCATCATCTCTGGGCCCATTATGCCGTCTGGGTATCCCGGATAGTTTTCTACGTCTGTGGTAATTGTCAGTTGACCTCCGGGTTGTAATCCTTCATATACAACTGGTTTCATGTCTGCTCTAGCAGCATATATCGCTGCAGTATATCCTGCTGGTCCTGAGCCTATGATTAGGCATTCTACTTTTTCCATTATTCTTTCGTTGATTATAGAACGGCAAAGTAAAAACAAACTGACAGCATTTAGAATAGGAAATAGAAATTTGGGTATAAGTTTGGGTTATTGCTCTGTTTTATTGATCGGATACTTCTCAGGAATTGCTATTCACTAAAGTGTGTAGGTAAACCAAATATATCAGCAAGCGTGACAAGATTGCCGAGTAAGAGTAGTAACCGTTCTATTGCTTTACCTTTTCTGTAAAAATGTACAGTAGCATATGCGTTTTTTTCTTGGTATTGAGCTCACTTGGGCCAGTGTAGATATAGTTTACTCGTAGCTCTGGGTGGTCTTCTTTAAAATTTTTCAACGTATTTTCTAGTGTGTACTTATCTCCCAAAAATGGGAAATCAAACTTGTACATGCTATCAGATATCTTAACGCCTGCTACTGATGTATTCTTTGTGTGCCACGTATTACTAGAAAACTGAAATAAACTAATAGATGTGATAACTGTGAGTACTATTCCTGCGATAATCGTTGTGCGAAGTACTCTGGGAGGAGCAAGGCCTATCTTGTGGTTATCGGTATTGCCGAAATACAGGAATACTAACCAAGAAACGAGTAGTATGCACCAGAATATTCCGTGCTCTAATAGTGTGAATCTATCGCCAAATACTTGATCCCCAATGGAGAAGAAGCTAAAGAGTACTAGTGACAGGAGTATGCCTCTAGAAAACCATTGCTCCGCAGATTTTTTCTTACTCTTGATGAGAAGTGTAAGAGATAATAAGAAGCATACAAATGAGGCAGCCTCTACAATAGAAACTGCTGATAAAGCCGCTGTAGCAAGAATAGGATTCGTCATACCTAGTGATGCAAATAACTTAACAAAAAGCGTATAAAAGTCTGCACCTACCCAAAGTGGATATACATCTGGAATAAGCTTGTCTAGTAACGTAGTTCCTGCAAAAAACAGCCAATGAGTAAGAATAAAGTATTGAAATAGTTTGCGTTCTTTCATTGTTTTGCTGTAGCTTGTATATAGATGATAAGGCCATCTGACTTGCCCAGACGGAGTGGCTTAGGTGCGGTGTAGATATTGTCTATCTGCAATGTAGGATTTTCGCCCAAGAATTTCTCTAATGAATTTTCGAACGCTGTACTTCCTGCTAAAAATGGAAACTCAATCTTGTACGTATCTTCTGTGACTTGCTCTACAGCTACAGCTTGTGTTCTTTGTATGAATGAGGTATGATTGTGATAAAAAATAGAAGCTGAGGTAACAGTTGCAAGTAAAATAGTGACAGCCAAAAAGACGTTTCGCTGTTTGGTGGTAATGCTTACTTGACTCGGAAATGGAATACGATCTATACTTGTGTATACTACCCAAGATAAAAGTGCGATAAACCAAAAAAGACCGTGCTCTAACAATTCAAAATGATCACCAAATACTTGGTCTCCGATGGAGAAAAAAGTAAATGTAGCAAGTGTAAAGCATATACCTACCAGAAACCACGAGCGATTGGCTCCGTCGTTTTTGGTGATTAGATGATAAAGAGCTCCCAGAAAGAAGACCAACGCAAAAATCTCTAAACTAGCTGTGATGACTAACGCTATATTGGCATATATCGGATTTTCAAGCCCTATGGAATCGAAAAATCGCTCTACTTGAGCAAACCGGTCTCTCCCCACAAAAAAGAGGTGTGCTCCACCTATGATCTTGTCCACTACATTGAGCAGCCAAAAGAGCGACCAATAGATAATGATAAAATAGCGTATAAGGTCTTTCTCTCGTTTATGTGTTGTTTCGGTCATTTAAGTTTGCTGTCTCAGTAAGATAAGGTTCATCAAAGTAAATGCAAACTCACAGTAATCGTGTATGATTTTGAAGATTGGGCATAAGTAGTATTCAATACCCGATGTATTTAAACACCTTGCAAATGCTTTTACAGGTGGTTTGCAAAGGATTCTTCGATTGGAGAATTACGTAAATCGCAACCTAGTGTTTTTCCAATTAAATTGTTGAACTCTGGTCTATGATTTCCTCATCTACCCACACCCAGGCTTTCCTTTTCCTTTGCCACCATTTCTAGGCTTCATGTATTTTTCCATCCCCTGGTTATTTGGGTTTCCGTGTTTTTTTATGAATTTGTCGGCTTTGCCCTTAAACCTTTTTTTGGATGGTTTTGGCTTGCTTAGGAGAATGTCAACAAGGTGAGATTGCTTGGTTCCGTGCAGCTTATCCTTTATCCACTGCCTATTTTCAGGTTTATACCAAAAGAAAAATTTGTGCTGACTTTGCTTTTCGTGCTTGGTCTTGGGTACGTAGTACTCGTCTAGTTTATATGGATGATAGCCCGAATAGTAGATTACCGTAGCAACGGTCATCGGAGTAGGAGTGAAGTCTTGCACCTGTTCTAACTGAAAGCCCATCTCTTTGGTTTCGGCTGCTAGGTTGGCCATATCTTCCTCTTTACAGGCTGGATGACTGGAGATGAAGTACGGTATCAACTTTTGATTCAGATTTAACTTGGCGTCAATCTTATCATACATTTTCTTAAAACTCTTAAAATGCTCAAACTTTGGTTTACGCATTATTTTCAGCGTATCGTCAGACGTATGTTCTGGTGCTACTTTTAATCTGCCACTTACGTGACGCGTCTGTAGCTGCTCCATATATTCGAGCATTTCGCCTTCATCACCTTTTTTATTATACGATTTGGTAAGTAGGTCGTACCGTATACCTGATCCTACAAATGCTTTTTTTATTTTTGGGTTTGCATCTATTTTGCGGTAGAGCTCCGTCATGGGTTTGTGGCTCGTATCCAAATTGTCGCACACTACGGGATGTATGCAACTCGGTGTGCTGCATTTATCACATATAGATTGAACCTTGCCCTTCATCTTGTACATGTTGGCACTGGGACCGGCTATATCACTTAGGTAACCTTTGAAATCTGGCATGTTTGCTACGGCTTCTACTTCTTTCAAAATAGATTCCTCTGAGCGACTTGCTATAAATTTACCTTGGTGGGCAGATATGGTACAGAAGCTACAACCCCCAAAACATCCACGGTGCGTGTTGATACTGAATTTAATCATATCAAAAGCAGGGATAGGGCCACGTTTGTTGTACTTGGGGTGTGGTAATCGTGTGTAGGGTAAGTCAAACGCAAAGTCGATTTCCTTTTCCGTCATTGTTTCAAACGGTGGATTGATAATCAAATTTTTATCAAACGTATTTTGAATGATACGCTTGGCTTGTACACTGTTACTCTCTTGCTCTACTACCTTAAAATTAGCGGCAAAGGCTTTTTTATCTTCAAGACAAATCTCGTGAGCATTGAGCTCTACATCTGTCCAATGTTTGTTTTTGGGTATGCCATCTACCGCTGGACGTTGATAAGCAGTTTGCTTTACCATGGTAAGCTGATGAAATGGAACGCCTTTTTTGAGCAGTGTAAGTATTTCGCGGAGTGGTTTTTCTCCCATTCCGTATACCAATAGATCTGCACCACATTCTTCCAATATGTTAGGCATTAATTCATCCTTCCAGTAGTCATAGTGTGTTACTCTTCGCAATGAAGCTTCTATTCCGCCTGCAAGTACTGGCACTTCTGGGTAGAGTTCTTTTAGTATCTTGGTATAGACCGTCATAGCATAATCAGGTCTAAAGGTAGCTGCGCCTCCTGGTGAATAGGCGTCTGTGTTTCGCCTGCGTTTGTTGGCAGTATAGTGGTTCACCATGGAGTCCATGTTACCACTGGTTACTGCAAAAAAGTATTTTGGAGCTCCTAGTTTTTTAAAGTCACGAAGATCATCTTGCCAGTTGGGTTGCGGGATTATAGCTACGCGAAAACCTTCACTTTCTATTATACGCCCAATTACGGCTGCACCAAAAGCAGGATGATCAATGTATGCATCACCTGTAATAAGGATAACATCTAAGTCAGACCAACCTCGAGCTTCTACCTCTTTTTTTGTAATGGGTAGCCATTTGGATATAGGACGTTCTGTTTGCAAGTGCCGCAAAGGTAGTGGAAATGAATAGAACGAGGGGTCAATGAATAACTCTGATTTTGATGTCTGGATAGGGTAGGTGATTTACCTCATAGTGGTGTAGATTCATTTCATTACAATTTGATCTATCATTAATACAAAGCTCTCAGCCTTCTTGTTGCCTATTAAAAATGCCAGTTCCTCTATTTGGTTGTGGTTGAAATTTGGGATAGAGAGTTTTCTACCTCTAAAAGAAGGAAACATATCGGCCAATTTTATCTCGATATCTTGCCATTCTCCAGTGGTCTTAAAATAGGTGATATACGAGTGATACTGTCCTTTTTTGTCTTTTACACGAAACTGGTAGCGTTTGCCATCTCCTTTAATGCGCAGTACAATGGTGGTAAAATCGAGTACAGATGTTTGGTCAAATCGATACCTCAAAGACGAAAACCCGCCGTTGTTTTCTATGGATACGGTACCAGAATAGACTCCGTGCCCTGCATCATTTGTCGTCAGTTTTCCTTGGGATAATCCACCCATTACGCTATCATCTACTACCCGCCATCCAGATGTAGAAGCATCTTTTTGAAAATTGTAAATAAGGGCAGGTTGTACAGTCTGCATGAGTAGGAGAAGTAAAGTGAATAGCATGTGTAAAGGTAACAGAGCAGTAGCTGTTTTGATTTCCGTTGTAATCAGTAGCAGCTATCGTACTCGCACAAACCGACTCTGTACAGCGGTATTTAGTAGTACATTAGTCTCCACACATCGGAAAGATAGTGGATTGGTTAGCGCACCAAACAGTGAAAATCCGCCACCCAGTAGGATCGGTATGGTTGTGATGATCATTTCGTCTATGAGATCTTCTTGAAGAAAGCTTTGGATCGTTTTACCTCCGTCTATATATAAGTGGTTAAAGTCT
>CAJXIQ010000052.1 GCA_913054375.1 uncultured Bacteroidota bacterium | reverse complement strand
TAGGTAACTGGAGTGGTATGGCTTCTATAAATACACTTTGATCAATGAATTGACTTGTATTGGTAAGTCTTAAGTATGCCTGGGAAAAAAGCATCTGCTCAGAATTTTGCCATACTCGGGGTTCATTAACGTCTACCGAAGGGACTTTTAACGGCAAGGAATCAATTCCATAAGCGTCGTAATCAGACGCGGGACTCACCGGCAGCTGAAATGTATACTCGAGCAATGAATCTGGAAGTTCATCTATTGACTCTCTTGTGCCCTCATAGGTTGTATTAATATCCATACTGAAATCTGCAGTAGGGTATATAGTATCATAAACATATAGCTTATGAACAGGCAAATAATCTGTAATGAATAGCTCTGCATAGTTGCCTTTGTTTAGTCGCTCTACAAATACATTCTGATTATACTGATGTGAAGTAATGTTGTATCGATAGTTGGTTAAGCTGGCAACACTCTGTGTGTTTAAGTTGAGGACTTTACCGTTTATTATTCCATCAGCACCAGCATTGAATAGAACGGTAGAATCATTTGCAAAAACTACATCACTAAGCATATCTTGACTTCTCAGTAAAATGCGAGTAATGCCCCGTGATGTTTTGTGCAAAACAGCAAAATCGTTCCATTTCTGAACAGAAGCAATAACAGATCCGTCTCGCTCATCAAAACTTGAAATAAAGCCACGGACTGCAACTATTTTGTGACTAGTAGTCAAATAGCTATAAACACTAGAAGCATTCCAAGAAGAAGACACCAAATATGTGCTATCTAAATCAAGCTTGACAAATGAGATCTTAAATGGCACCTTAATGTCTCTTGAAATGAGTGAGTCAGAGGAAATATCTAATCTACAATCGATGTATGCACTCCCTTGGTCAAGTATCCATCTTACTTTATTTACTGTTGCATAAAATGCCGATGGCACCAGATTTGCCGCTAAGGTACTTTTCGCACTATACACTTTTGTTTTGATGAAGTCACCCCCTGAAAATCTGAATATGGCATATCCCGTGATTGTTTTTTCGAATGTATAAAATAAGGTGTCTGCAACTACGTGAATTCCGCGAACTATGCTGTTATTCAACTTTATTCCACCTAACGGACTTAACCTATTCTGATCTTGTACATACTGATTTTTATAAAAAGATGCCCAATCGTGTGACACTTCATACATGCTTTTTTTAAACGCATAGAATATGGCGCTGTTCATTTTTCGGGTGAGTCGCATCATGTATAATAATGAGGGGACAGCTTTTTCACCGTACTTGTTGTGAATATATTTCCAAAAAGAGGCGCCTTTTACATCGCGATAGAAGAGTGGAATAGAATTTAAATTCTTGAATCCGTGCTGTTCATAGACAGCTCTCCAGCTATTGTCATCATAAACGGACCACCCAGAACCCAAGTAGTGATACAACCCTGGGAGAACCCAGTCTGGTAGATTGACCAGATTGGCACTTTTGATTTTGTCTTGAAAATTGCCTCCGTAGAGCATTTCTTCCACTAAAAGTTGAGCTACTTGAGATCTAAAACTAAAGCGCAGCGATTCTACATCTGAGTCTAAAGAAATGGAAACAATTAGCGGACTAAGCCTAATGACACCCTCATTCGTTTGTTTTGAGGAGACTCCTTCGTTCATAGTACTGAAGGTATTAGGCCGATGAAAAAAAACATCAATGGACGTATTGGTATAATAGTTCAGGTCTTTTTGCAGTTGGATGAGTGAAGTTTCAAAAAGACTGTCCAGGATGTATATCTCCAAGCTATCTTCTGCAGGGTAATGCAACCTAAAATCTTCTGACTCTAAAACCATAACTTGGGCAGTAGCACAAGTAGATGCTCCAAACACGAGTACGATTAAGCTATTTAATAAAAACTTCACGAGCTCTGCAATATAGATATAACAGCACAATCCCAAAAATAGCAGGCATGAAATCATACCTGTAGTTCAGATTGATTTTAGAATTGGTACGTTAGTCCAACTTCAAGCAATGTCAATTAGCCTAGATGGAAAAAAAAATGTTGTTTTGCCCTATGACACAAGACTATTACATAGGACTAGAAGATAAACATGGCGCCCATAACTATCACCCATTACCTGTTGTTTTGGCAAAAGGTGAAGGGATACACGTTTGGGATACCGATGGCAAAAAATACTATGATTTCTTGAGTGCATATAGTGCTGTAAACCAAGGTCACTGTCACCCAAAAATTGTAAAAGCATTGACCGATCAAGCACAAACCCTCACGCTGACCTCACGCGCATTTTACAATGATACGCTTGGAGAATATGAAAAGTTTATGACGGAGTACTTCAAATTTGACAAAGTACTGCCTATGAATACAGGTGCAGAAGCAGTAGAAACTGCTCTAAAACTTTGCCGCAAATGGGCTTATGAAAAAAAAGGAACTCCAGAAAATCAAGCAGTAATTCTATTTGCTACTGAGAATTTTCATGGCAGAACAATAGCTATAGTATCTGCGAGCACGGATCCAGACAGTAAGGGTGGTTTTGGACCATATCTACCGGGGGTAGAAATAATAGAATACAACAATACAGATGCACTAGAAGCAGCATTGAAAGCAAATCCGAATATTGCAGGATTTATTGTAGAGCCTATACAGGGGGAAGCTGGAGTAATGGTTCCAGACGAAGGATACTTAAAAAAGGCAAACGAACTCTGCAAAGAGTATAACGCCTTGTTCATTGCAGATGAAGTGCAAACAGGAATAGCACGAACGGGGCGTCTACTGGCAACTTGTGGAGATTGTGACTGTATAGATAAAAACTGTTCTGGTACGCCAGAAGTAAAGCCTGATATACTAATCCTAGGGAAAGCAGTAAGTGGAGGAGTATTCCCTGTAAGTGCGGTATTGGCTGACGATGATATTATGCTATGCATTAAACCTGGGGAGCATGGCAGCACTTTTGGTGGGAATCCATTGGCAAACAAAGTAGCAATTGCTGCTCTAGAAGTAGTGAGAGATGAAAACTTAGCTGAGAATGCGTACCGACTTGGTAAGATATTCAGGGAACGTATGAGTCAAATAAATTCTCCGATAGTAGAGCACTACAGAGGGAAGGGTTTACTGAATGCTGTAGTTATTACTCCGTTTGACTATAACGGCGTAAAGAAAACTGCTATGGATGTTTGTTTGAAACTTAGAGATAATGGCCTATTGGCAAAACCTACCCACGACCATATTATTCGATTTGCTCCTCCATTAGTTATTACGGAAGAAGAATTGAATGCCGCTTGTGACATTATTGAGGAAACAATATTGGGTTTTTCTCGCGGTTAAAAATAAATAGAATTTTATACGTCTTACGTATATTGGAGTCTCTCTAGCTCGAGCTAGAGGGACTTTTTTGTTGGCAAAGCCATTTATGGCTATTTCCTGCAGGTAAACCGCAAACGCTATCCGTTTGGATGCATTCCTGACCTCTAAGTTATATTGCTACAGAACAGCTACTCCAATCAAACTTGTAGTTGTACTACGTTCGATTTTAACATCTACATAATCACCCATTTTAAAATTGCCTTTTGGGAAGATCACTTTGATGTTTTGGCTATTGCGGCCCATCCATTCGTTTGCATTTTTCTTGCTCTGCATTTCTATGAGTACGGTATGCACCTTGCCCACTTGAGCGGCATTTCGCTTTATCGCTATTTCATGCTGTATTTCAATGACTTCTGTGAGTCGGCGTTTTTTTACCTCCTCAGGTACATCGTCCTCATACTTACGCGCGGCTAGCGTACCTGGTCGCTCACTGTAGAAGTACATATAGCTAAACTCGTACTCACATTTACGCAATAGGTCTAGTGTATCTTTGTGTTCTTCCTCAGTCTCAGAGCAAAAACCTGTAATAATATCGCAACTCACACTGCACTCTGGCAGTATTTCTTTAATGCGATTATATTTCATCTCGTACCACTCACGCGTGTACGTGCGATTCATTTTCTCTAGTATACGTGTGTTCCCACTTTGTGCCGGTAAATGAATGTGCTTGGCGACATTGTCGTATTTACGCATAACATAAAGCACTTCGTCATGTATATCCTTGGGGTGAGAGGTAGAAAAGCGTACGCGTAGACTAGGATCTACTTGTGCTACCATTTCTAGTAAATTAGCAAACGATATGCTACTTTTCTGCTCATCTGCAGTAAGTTTATCGAAATCTTTACGGGCACCGCCACCATACCATAAGTAGGAATCTACATTTTGTCCAAGCAGCGTCACTTCTTTGTACCCTTTGTTTACCAAGTCTTGTGCTTCAGCTACTATACTCTCTGGATTTCTGCTACGTTCTCTCCCTCGTGTAAATGGCACTACACAGAAACTACACATGTTATCGCACCCTCGGGTGATACTGATAAATGCTGTTACCCCGTTACTATTTAGTCTGGTAGGTTGTATCTCGGCGTAGGTTTCTTCCAGACTGAGCATAACATTGATTGCCTTATGACCATCTTCTACTTCTCTTAATAAAACAGGAAGTTCCTTGTAAGCATCTGGCCCAGCAACTATATCAACGAGCTTTTCTTCTTCTAGCAATTGCTTCTTGAGTCGTTCTGCCATACAGCCAAGGACTCCTATAGTAAGCTCTTTGTTTTGTTTCTTATTGTGTCGTAGATGCTTTAGTCTGTTTCGGATTTTTTGCTCTGCGTTATCTCTAATTGAGCATGTATTAATAAAAATAATATCCGCTTCCATCTCATCATTCGTAGTCTCTACTCCCACCTCTGCCATTATAGATGCTACTACTTCACTGTCTGCAAAATTCATTGCACACCCATAGCTCTCTATATATAGCTTTCTTGTGTGATTATCTTCTATCGCTACCAAAACGGTGCAAATGTAAGCATCAGTTCAAATTTCAGCGACATGATCTTTTATTACTTCAAAAAACCGATTATTGCAGTATCAGAAATACTAAAAATATGAAAAAATTATTCAAAATGGCGCTAATACTTGCACTAGGTGCAGGAATAGTAACACAATCCAGTTGCAAAGAAGACGAAGAAAACGATCCAGCTCCGGCAGGAACAGCGCCAATCAGTTGCATGCCTACTGAAGTAACAGACATTGAAGAAGGAGATACCACCACCACAACATACGAGTACAACACCAATGGCATACTAATTCAATCAATCGAAGTAGAATATGGCGAAACGACAATAAGTTCTTATGTCTACAGTGCAGATGGTAAATTATCTTCGGTAGTGACGGAAGAGCAAACAGCTGAATTTATATATGCTGTTGGGAGTTCTATTCCTGAGCGTATTAACATTAGTGAAGATGGAATACCTTATAGTTTTATCGAAATAACATCCAGTAATGGCAATATCACAAAAATAGAAAACAGCTACTACAGTGGAGATGAGGCAACATTGACTGACATAACTAGCTTCACGTACGTAAATGGGAAACTCAACTCAAGTATAGCAGAAAGCTACGACGAAATGTCTGACTCATTTATTACCGAAGTAACAATATCTGATATCACTTTTGATGGAAAGAAAAGTCCCTTCAATGGTAATTTGGCTTTTGCTTTTGACGGCGACATAGACCCGTTGGCTATTACTCCAGAGAATCTTGCGAGTGGGAATATAGTAACCGTAATAGAATCTCAAGAAGTTACTCTGCCAATCACTGGCACCTACACGTATAATGAGAACAATTACCCTATCACCTCTAGGCAGTCAATTGCCAACCTCTTTAACAATGACAAAACCTACAAATACAACTGTAAGTAATCTAGCTTCGGTTTAGATTTTAAAATGCCTTGTTTGTCTTAAACAAGGCATTTTTTTTAGTCTCTTTGTGCTTATGATAAGCGTAAACGCAAATACGATGGCTGCTTTACTGTAGTGGTTGTTTTGGGTGTAAGTTCTTGTGCTGACGATGATACGACTGGATTTGCACCTTTGCTAGTAGTTGGAGCAACTACCAAAAATTTTACCCATGCGTGTAACCAAGTCTAAATCGTAATAATATTCTTAAAGCCTGAACGATTCCTCTGGCTTTTTTATTTCGGGTTAAATTTGCCCCACCTTGAAATTAAAAATAGACATACCCATAGCCAAGCAACCCCTAAAAGAAGAATGGCCGTCTTTTTATTTAATAGGATCTTGCTTCGCTGACTCACAGTCAGAACGCATGACTTCGCTTGGGTTTGAAGTTACTACAAACCCATTTGGAATCATTTACAATCCACAGAGTATAGCAACTATACTGGGCCGTGTAGCTCACGACCAGATCTATAGTTTGGCCGATTTTGAATGGAGAGATAAGGCCTTCTCGTGGGAACACCACGGATCTTTCACTTACTCATCGACCGAAAAAGCAGTAGAGGCCAGCAACCAAATCTTACACGAGATAAAAACAGACATAAGCAAGGCTAACGTGGTTGTGATTACACTGGGCACTTCACTGGTTTATACCTACTCTGGTGTTGCGGTGGCCAATTGTCATAAGATACCGACCAAAGAGTTTGAGCAAAAACAACTCACATTTACCAAAGTAAAAGAGTCTATTGAGACAATTATAAAACACGTATCTCAACTCAATAAAGAGGCACATATACTATTTACGGTAAGTCCTATACGACATCTACGCAGTGGAGTACAAGAAAGTAGCAGAAGTAAAGCTACGTTACTATCAGCATTGCACGAGGTCATTGATAGAACTAAAAGCACATCCTACTTTCCGTCTTATGAAATATTTATTGACGAATTACGTGACTATCGCTTTGCTAAAGATGATATGACACATCCTACTAACTTGGCTCAAGATTATATCTGGCAACGGTTCTGCGAAACCTATTTCTCGGAAAAGACTCTTGGCATACTTCAAGAGGTACAAAAATACACGCAGCTAGCGGCTCACCGGCCGAAACACGCTCCCGATCTGCATCAGAAGCAAGTAGCCCAAAAACGAATTACCTTACAAACCAACTACCCATTTTTGCAACTGAAATGAAAAAAGTACTACTAACAGGAAGTAACGGTCTGCTTGGCCAAAAGCTAATAAACCTCTACCTACGTGATAAAACAATAGCACTGATAGCAACTGCAAGAGGGGAAAATCGCTATCCCGTAAAAAATGGATACACCTATGTGTCTATGGATGTAACTAATGCAAGCAATGTGCAGGATATCATTACTCTGCATAAGCCAGATACTATCATACACACGGCAGCTATGACCAACGTAGATGCTTGTGAAACTGACCAAGAGGGCGCTGAAAAACTCAATGTAGATGCAGTGGAATACCTAGTGGATGCAGCAAATGCGGTTGAAGCACACTTTATTCACTTAAGTACTGATTTTATATTTGATGGGGAAGATGGACCCTATACCGAAGAAGCTGAACCAGAACCATTAAGCTACTATGGCGAGACGAAACTAGCTGCCGAGAATATGGTTCGAAACCAATGCGATAAGTGGAGTATTGCTCGGACCATATTGGTATACGGGATTGTGCATGATATGAGCAGAAGCAATATTGTACTCTGGGCTAAAGGTGCTTTGGAAAAAGGCCAACCTATTAATGTAGTAAATGACCAAGTACGTAGTCCTACACTGGCAGAAGATCTTGCCATTGGATGCAAACTCATAGAACAAAAAGAGGCAGAAGGCGTGTTCAATCTAAGCGGCAAAGACCAAATGAGTATAGTAGAGATAGTAGAGCGAGTAGCTGACTATTTTAGTCTTGACAAGTCCATAATAACACAGGTAAGTAGCAAAACCTTAAATCAAGCAGCACAACGACCACCTATTACGGGTTTTGATCTCACCAAGAGTGAAGAAGTACTGGGCTATCATCCAAGAAGTTTTGAGGAAGGGATAGCAGTATTAATGGAGCAACTCTAAATTTCATTTTATATATAAACGTCCCAACATATAGCGCAAGACCGTTCATTATTCTCTGCCGTATCACTTTGTCTAAAGAAAAGAGGGAATAGAAAGGTCATCAGTCATTTCTGGACCTATACTAGTTCCCGTTCGCATCGTGCCTGTGAATGCATTCTCATACACATCTTCATAGCCACGCTACACCAATAATAAAGAGTAGGATAGCTGCCTGAAATATCCGATGAATCGGCTTAGTATTATGCTCTATGAGTACGAGCATTATGGTTTTTAAAATAGCAATAGCTCCTAAAACATAGAATAACTCTGGCTTGGTGTGTACCCACAAAAATACCGCATCTATAACGATACTAAAGATCAAGATCACTTGAAAAATACGCTTGCTTGTATTCATACCTGTACTCGTAGCAATGCTCTCGTAGCCTTGCATCACATCTCCTTTTAGCCAAATTATTCCTTTGTATACCTCACGTGCAAAAAGAACAAAGAAGAGGTTCATTCCATACAGAAAAAAGGATAAGCTCATCGTCTGAAAATAGAGTGTCAAGCTAAAGAAGACCAAAACCGTAAGAAAACTAGCCGTTAATTCTCTAATGAGCACCATCTTACTCAACTTATGGGAGTAAAACCAAAGCAGCCCTGCGTAGCCCATGAAGAATAGGAATATTCGCCAACTGGCGAATAAGGCAATGCTTAACCCAATAAAATTGAGCATTAGATAAAAGTTTAGCTTAAAACCTCGACTTACTAAGTTCTGAAAACGGGTACGGTACGGTCTATTGATAAGGTCTTTTTCTATATCGTAAAAGTTATTTATGATATAACCTCCTGCAAGTATGAATGCTGTGCTGGCTATAATAAGATGTACTTTTACTTCTGCCAGTGAGTGCCAGATATCTTCTTTTACATTAAAGGCAAATAGAAATGCAATGTATTGCGCTCCTGCGGTGAAAAGCACATTTTTCCATCGTACGGCAGACAGTAAAGCAATAAGTTTTAAGTAGACTGAATCGCGTTTTTGAAATCTCTTCGCGTTCACCGTAATACAATTAGATGCGTTGTACGAGTTCTAGTTCGTAATCTTTGAGCTGCTCTTGAGCATTGGCATAGTCCCGGGTAAATCCGAGGATATATCCCCCACCTCCACTACCACATAATTTGAGATAGTAGTCTCCCGATTCTATTCCGTGCTTCCATACCCCTTTGAAACCCTCTGGTATCATTGGGCTAAAATTATGCAACAATAGAGCTGAAAGGTGTTTTAAGTTGCCAAAAAGCGGATTAAAGTCTCCTTTGAGAAAGGACTTGATGCACTCATCGTTGTATTTCTTTAACTCGGTTTTCATCATCTTTCGAAATCCGTGCTCCTTCATTTTCTCCATAAAAATCTGCACCATCGGTTGTGTTTCTCCAGGAGTATGAGTATTTAGCAAGAAGATAGCTCCTTTGCTCTCGGCAGTTTCTTGTGGTAATCCTACGGTGTCTAGTTCCTCTTGAGACTTAATGATCACAGGCAGATTTAGGTAACATATCAATGGATCCAATCCAGAACTTTTGCCATGGAAATGAGATTCCATCTGACCAAAGATGGCTTTCAGTTCTGAAAGCTCTCCTTTATTTATATTTTCTGAATCTATCTTGTCTACAGCATATTTGTCATAAATAGCTGCGACCAAAGCACCACTACTCCCTACGCCAAACCCTTGAGGAATGGACGAATCAAAAGCAATACCTGATTGAATGTCTTTTTTGAATGCTGCTAAATCTAGCTTTGCAACAGCCTCACCGCTTACATCTAGATAAGACAGGTAGGTGAAATAAGTACGCAAATGCTCGTTGGAATCCGAGTATTTATCCTCCGCCATATGAAATTTTCCTTTGTAAAAATTATACGGAATAGAAAGACCCATAGTGTCTTGGATAATACCGTACTCTCCGAAGAGTAGTATCTTACTATAGAAAAGTGACTCTTTAATCATTTGAACTACCGGTTGTGCGAAGGTAAACATATTTCAGCTTTACCATCCACATTTTAAACACGAAGGAATAATTTTGGTTTTGTGAGCAGTTGATTCGTGGACAAATTGGGTCGAATAACGGTTGTATGGTACGTTATTCGAAAATTATAACCTCTCTGCTCCTATTCCTACTTCATCGTGTATGTACGCCCCGTTTTCACAGTACTGAGCAAGTTCCCCTGCTATGAAAGCTTGAGCTGCTGCTTTGTCGGCTTGTGGGTAAAGGAAATGCACATTGGCTCCTGCATCTAGTGTGAAACACCATTTTACTCCGTCTTTTTCTCTTTTGGCCCATATAGCTTCTATCACCTGTAGCGTTTCTGGTTTCATCAGTATGAAATAGGGATTGCTACTCATCATGAGACTATGCAGTGTTAAGGCTTCACTTTCTACCAAGTTGATAAAGCCGTCCAGATCTCCTGATGACAAGATCCCTTGGAGCTTGGTCATATTCTCCTGTGCTTGAGCAAATCGTGCCGGAGCATATGGATTATCGTCTATGAGACCGTGACCTACCGTACTGCTTACCGTCTTTTGCCCTTTGTGTACTAAGAGTATGGTATCACAATAGTCTAGAAAAACATCTGCTACATCTGGATACGGTATAGCATACGTGTTACTACTTCCTGGAAAGTCTACATGTTTACCCCACTCACCCATCGGTCCATACACGGATCTACTGGCGCTACCACTACCTAATCTAGCTAGTTCAGAGGCGGTTTCTTTGAATTTATCTTCGGTCAATAATCCTTTCTCTACTGCTATATCGCAAATACACAGTGCCAATGCACTCATACCACTTGCACTACTGGCTATACCACTACTGTGCGGAAAACTATTACTGGTGTCTATGGTATATTTTCCGGTAAGCACAAATGGAAACAGACCCGATATACGTTTTAAGAATTGCTCTATTTTTGGAATAAAGTTGGGTTCCTCTTTACCTTCTAGCCGTACACTTATGTCTAAAGCATCTTGTTCTTGGTAGGTTAGGGTAGTACTCGTAGCACAATTTTTTAGCGTAAAACTAATACTAGCATTACTTGGTATTTGAACTTCTGTGGGCTTCTTGCCCCAGTATTTTACAAGTGCTATGTTGCTTGGGCTTTTCCAAGCGGTAGTGTAGGTACTCATTTATAGTTTGCAGTGTAACAAAGGTAAACAGTGTTTAGATTATTCAAAATGGCAATTCATTCTTAATGAACTTAAACAAGAAGTTACTTAACCAATTCGTCATAAGACACTACAGTTTCAAAGCCTTTGTCTTTAAAATATTGCGGAGTATTTTCATCTCCGCAGGCAAGTATAAAATCACCACCCCAAGCTCCTAGGCTTTTTATGGCAAATGCATAGCCAGAGAATAATCTTTCTTTTACCGTTGGCATTTCTACCAGCGAAGCTATGGCCGCTTCATGCTCTGTAATGAGCCGTTGAAACGCATCAAAATCATAACAGTTGATTATACTTTCTGTAATAGATGACACTTGTTCTATTGTTTCCTTATGCAGAGATTTACTGCGATAGGTAGCTATTCCCTCGCGACTATTTTGCTTCTGATTGAGGTGTACGAAGTACAGTTGATCTCTAAAAGGAGGATTATACACATAGCCTTCCCACATCTCTGGGCTGCGGTAGAGTATATCTCCACCCAGCATACCCACGGCAATATCGTATCCACTGCCGCCAAAGCTAGCTTCAGATAGCTCAAAAGCATCTACCTCTGCCCACTTTGCAATGTTGCAGATAAGGGTACTGCTACTGCCTAGCCCCCAGTTGTTCGGGAAATCTAAATATGTACGTACGGTATAGCTTCCGCCCCCTAAAAACCATGAATTTCCCTTGCACGCCTGATTGAGTATTTTCACCAAGGAATCACTCACCGCATTAAGATTGCAGAGTTCCGTAGGGTTGAGTCTTACACTTTGACTTCGTTGCGTATCGTTATGTTCTATGAGAAACTCCTCACGGTACCACGTTTCACCATCGCTGTCTATACTGTACCACGTGAGCGTATTATCGGTATCACTCTCACTAAATTCTACCTCCATACGCTGACCATACTTGGTCGGGATGGCCAATGACAGCGCTCCATCTAAGACCACATACTCACCAGTGACTAATAATTTGCCGTG
>CAJXIQ010000051.1 GCA_913054375.1 uncultured Bacteroidota bacterium | reverse complement strand
GGTGTTTATTCTAAATGTAAATCATTAATTTCTAATGATGAAATAAAACCTTCTTACAATAACTACATTGCAATTAGGGGCAATATTCTAAGAAACAACTTGAATAACTTAAATGAAAAAAATATCTCTTTATTTTTGGGTTCATATACGTACTGCCCATAGGTGGAAGGGATCTGCTGCTCGTAGAATGGGGTAAACTGCCTTCACAAGCCATATTTGCTATGGGGTATGTAATAGCTGGAATTACCATACTGGCTTATCTGCTGAATGCGTGGGCCTTACAAAATAGTAACTCCACTACCGTAGGAAGCTACATTTATCTGCAGCCGCTGCTTGCCACACTCATCGCCGTAAGCCTAGGCATGGACCACCTTACTTGGGAAAAACTAGCTTTCGGTTTACTCATCGTCTTTGGACTTTGGTTGGTAAACAAGGGGAGATAGGGCTCTTGAAAGAAATCTACATGAATGTTTTTCGAAATAGCTACACTAACCGGTGGTATACCCTTTCAAAATCTCTCGATTTTTATACCTTAGGAAGGAAAGCTGATTGATGTATCTCTGCACTACTACTAGCTGTGCATGCAAGAAACAAACAGAGTCAAATCAGAGACAAAAAAATAAGTATGAATACGGGAAGGTGAAATAGGCACTAAATCTTCTACCCACTACTCTCTATCCATTCTTATATTTGCATCGCACAAAATGATAAAATCGATGACCGGCTATGGTATGGCCGAAAAACATACCGAAAACTACAGCGTAAAGGTAGAACTGCGCAGTCTGAATGGGAAGTTCCTCGATCTAAACCTTCGTATGCCTCGTTTTCTAATGCCTAAGGAAATAGAAATACGCAATAAGTATAGCAAGAAAATAGAACGGGGTAGTGCTACGCTATCTATCAATGTGATCAAACACAAGGTAAATGCGAACGATGTGCAGATAAATGAGGCGCTAGCTACTGAATACTACAACAAACTAAAAAGTCTCAGCGATAAGCTAGGAACGAGCGACAAGGATATCTTTCGTATGGCTACGAGTATGCAAGATGTAATATACCAGGACAATGAGCAGTTAGATCCAGCTTTGTATACCCTCGTACAGGAAGTAGCAGATGAGGCATTCGTTATCTATGATGCCTTTCGTCAGAAAGAAGGGAAAGGACTACAAAATGTGCTTGCTGGCTATGCTCAGACTATCGCTGCAGGTATACCGCAAATAGAGGCTCTCGAACCTGAAAGACTTGAAAGAACCAAAGCACGACTACAAAAGAATTTGAAACAATTGGTAGATGATGAGAGCTTTGACAAGAATAGATTCGAACAAGAGTTGATATACTACCTAGAAAAATATGATGTGAATGAAGAAAAAGTGAGGTTACAATCTCACTGCGATCATTTCATAGAATCAATGAATAAGAATCCAAAGGGGAAATCTCTCAACTTTATTGCTCAAGAAATGGGTCGTGAGATAAATACCCTAGGCAGTAAGGCCAACCACGCAGGTATACAAAAAGAAGTGGTAGCCATGAAAGAAGAACTGGAGAAAATAAAGGAGCAAGCCCTGAACCTCTTATGATAACTAACCAACCAAGTGTGACCGGCAACCAACCAAGTATGGCAGAAATAAAACAGCGAGGCTCTACAGAGAATCCTGCGCAAAAACCAAATCACAAACTAATTATTTTTTCGGCACCAAGCGGCAGTGGTAAGACTACTGTAGTGCGTCACTTGCTCGATACAGTGCCCAATCTAGCGTTTAGCATTAGTGCAACCACCAGACCAATGCGTGCAGGAGAAAGAAATGGACATGACTATTATTTCTACACCAATGAGGAGTTTCAAGCGGCTATTCAAAAAGGTGCTTTTATAGAACACGAAGAAGTCTACGAAGGGGTTTACTACGGAACACTAAAAGCAGAAGTACAACGGCTTTGGGATGCTGGCAAATTTGTCATATTTGACTTAGATGTAGAGGGCGGGCTTACCATAAAAAAATACTACCAAGAGCAAGCCTTGGCTCTATTTCTAAGACCACCATCTGTAGAAATACTAATAGACAGGTTACGCAACAGGAATACCGAGACCGATGAGCAGTTGGCCATTCGCATAGCAAAAATAAAAAGTGAACTAAAATTTGAACAGCGTTTCGATAAAGTAATTGTTAACGACGTGTTAAGTGATACCTTTGTCACAGCAAAAAATATAGTGGCACATTTTTTAAAAACAGAAGATTAAAATGAAGGTAGGATTATTTTTTGGGTCGTTTAACCCCATACACCATGGGCACTTAATTATTGGTCAGTACATGCTAGACCAAGCAAAATTAGATGAAGTGTGGTTTGTGGTTTCTCCCCAAAACCCTTTGAAAAAAGGAAAAGACATCATGGATGCTGACCATCGATTAAATATGGTAAAGCTAGCTATAAAGGGAAATGACAAGTTTAAGGCGGAAGATATCGAGTTTAGTATGCCAACTCCATCTTATTCCAATTACACATTGAAAAAACTAAGCGAAAACCATCCTAAAATTGAGTTTCAACTTATCCTAGGAACTGATAATTTGCAGCATCTTGAGAAATGGAAGGACCACGAGGAAATACTCATGGAATATGAGATACTATCGTACTACCGAGATAGTTTCCCCGGTGGCGAGTTTGCCAAAAACCAGAAGGTACGCGTAATGAAAGGCCCTATGCTAAACATATCTGCCAGTTACATACGCGGGTTGGTACGTATGGGTAGAAGTATCAAATACTTGGTGCCAGAAGAAGTAGCCAAATACATGAATACAAAGATGAAGTAACTCATTTAAATACGATATATAAAAAAGGCTTCTCGCACACAACGAGAAGCCTTTTTTGTGGCCCTAATAGAATTATTTTCGGGTAACGATTACTCTCCTAATTCTTCTGCAGGTCTATTTTCAGGCGAGGCATCCTCTGCCGCTTCATTTACCTCGGCGGTTGCTTCTGGTGCAGCAGGTGCATCCGTCTCCTCTATCGCCTTAGCAGCTGCTTCTCCAGCGCTCATACCAAAGATACGCTCAAGGTCCTCTTTGAAGATTACTTCTTTTTCTAAAAGCTGATCTGCAAGTTGTAGTAGCTTGTCCTTATTTTCTTCTATGATGGTAATAGCTCGTTGATATTGCTGATCTGTAAGTGCCTTTATTTCGTCATCAATAAGGGCAGCTTGTTTCTCACTAAATGGTTTGCTGAACCCCTGATCCATATTGTAGTATGACACATTCCCTACCTTGTCGTTCAGACCATAAATGCTCACCATTGCCATGGCTTGCTTGGTTACTTTCTCTAGGTCACTAAGTGCTCCTGTAGATATTTTATCATAGACTACTTTCTCTGCAGCTCTACCTCCTAAAGTAGCACACATCTCATCTAATAATTGCTCTGTACGGGTGATCTGTCTCTCATCTGGCAGGTACCACGCAGCTCCTAGGCTTCTTCCTCGAGGCACTATGGTCACTTTCACAAGCGGATGAGCAAATTCACACAACCAACTCACGGTGGCGTGACCAGCTTCGTGCACAGCTATCGCATGCTTTTCTTCTGGCGTTATGATTTTATTTTTCTTCTCAAGCCCTCCAATTATTCTGTCAACAGCGTCCAAGAAATCCTGCTTCTCTACTTGCTTTTTGTCATGGCGGGCAGCTATAAGAGCAGCCTCATTACACATATTAGCAATGTCTGCACCACTAAATCCTGGTGTTTGTCGCGAGAGAAAATCGATATCAAGGTTTTTCTCAATTTTAATTGGTTTCAAGTGAACCTCAAAAATCTCCTTACGCTCATTCAAATCTGGCATATCTGCATAGATTTGTCTGTCAAATCGTCCAGCTCTAAGCAATGCAGAATCCAAAATATCAACACGATTGGTAGCTGCAAGCATTATCACACCAGAATCTGTACCAAAACCATCCATCTCTGTGAGCAGCTGATTCAAGGTATTTTCACGCTCATCGTTACCGCCTTGCATAGCATTCTTGCCACGAGCTCTACCAATTGCATCTATCTCATCTATAAAAATAATACACGGAGCTTTTTCCTTCGCTTGCTTGAATAAGTCTCTTACCCTACTTGCTCCAACTCCAACAAACATCTCTACAAAATCTGATCCAGACAAAGAAAAGAAAGGCACTTCGGCTTCTCCAGCCACGGCTTTTGCCAAAAGAGTCTTTCCTGTTCCTGGAGGGCCTACCAATAGTGCTCCTTTTGGTATTTTACCCCCAAGCTCCGTATACTTTGTTGGATTTTTAAGGAAATCTACAATCTCCATCACCTCTTCCTTTGCTCCTTCTAAACCTGCAACGTCTTTAAACGTTACATTCACTTTAGTGTCTTTATCAAAAAGTTGCGCCTTTGATTTGCCAATGCTAAAGATTTGGCCTCCGCCACCTGGACCACCAGCACCACCACCCATACGTCTCATGATAAGCATCCATATCAAACCAAATATGGCGATATAAATGATCAATGTAATCAGCGGGTTATCCCAAATGTTTTCTTCTACTACCGGATTGATCCTTACCTTCTTAGCAGAGGTTATATCCTTCTGCGCTTCGTTTACTTGATTATTAAAAAATTCGTAGTCTCCAATGTCAGACAGGAAGTACATGTAGACATTCTTATTTACAAAAGAACCTTGAGGTACATCTTTTTTGTACTCCTTATCATTTTTGGCTTCGTCTGTTAAATAGATTTCTGCTTTACTGCGATTGATAACATTAATTTTTTCTACCGCACCTTCCTCTACCATTGTAAGCAACTTGTCTACGGATATTTGCTTACCACTTTTAGGTCCTAAAAAGGTAATGCCAATAAATACAAGTACCAAAATGGCATATATCCAAACGGGATTAAACTTTGGCTTACCCGTTTTTGGCTTTTTGCTATTAAAGGGATTGGGAGTATTGTTTTGATCTTTAGGCTTTTTGCCTGATTTATTTTCTTCTGACATACGTCTTATATTCGTCTTTGCAAGTATACTGATACAACCTTTGTGCCATCCAAAAAGTTCTATCATTTTCACCCTTTCATCCACATTTAACCCTTTTCTATCAAAAAGAGTGCATTTATGGCAGTAAAACCACACGCCGTTTCGGCGGTTTTCTATTCGTATCTATTCTACAGAAGTGGCTGAGTGATAATTTGCCTTCACTTGATTAATTTTGCCCTCTATGTACAAATCATTGCAAGCTAAACTAAAAACCCAACTCACAGAGATAAAAGAAGCAGGTCTATACAAGACCGAACGCATTATCACCACTCCCCAAGGTGCAGACATAGCAACAGAGGAAGGTGGTGAGGTAATTAACTTTTGTGCAAATAATTACTTGGGCCTTAGCTCACATCCAAAAGTCATACAGGCCGCAAAAAAAGCGATTGACACTCATGGATACGGATTGTCATCTGTACGATTTATCTGTGGAACACAAAACATACACAAAGAACTGGAACGTAAGTTATCTGAATACCTCGGTACCGAAGATACTATACTCTACGCCGCTGCTTTTGATGCTAATGGCGGCGTATTTGAACCTTTATTTGACAAAGAAGATGCCATCATTTCTGATGCGCTTAACCATGCCAGTATCATAGATGGTGTTAGACTTTGTAAGGCTCAACGCTACAGATACCTGCACAACGACATGGCAGACTTAGAGAAGCAATTGATTGCTGCTCAAGCTCAGCGCAACCGCGTAATTGTAACAGATGGTTCATTCTCCATGGATGGCACAATAGCTCAACTGGATAAAATAGTGGCGCTGGCAGACAAGTATGATGCGAGTGTAATGATAGACGAATGCCATAGCTCTGGTTTTCTGGGTAAGACAGGACGTGGCACGCATGAGCACTGTGGCGTAGTAGGTAAGATAGAAATAATAACCGGAACCCTGGGCAAGGCTCTTGGAGGAGCAAGTGGGGGATTTACCTCTGGCAAAAAGGAAATCATTGATATGCTTCGACAGAAGTCTAGACCATACTTATTCTCTAATACCCTTGCTCCGAGTATAGTAGGTGCAAGTATTGCTGTGCTAGATATGGTAACTGACAGTACAGAACTAAGAGATAAACTTGAGCACAACACGATGCACTTCCGTCAAAAAATGACAGAAGCTGGTTTTGATATTACCCCAGGAGTTCACCCCATTGTTCCTATAATGCTATACGATGCAAACGTTGCCCAAGAGATGGCCACAAAAATGCTAGACGAAGGCGTATACGTAGTAGGGTTTTACTTCCCAGTAGTGCCTAAAGGTAAAGCACGAATACGTGTTCAGCTTTCTGCTGCTCACGAGCAACATCACTTAGATAAAGCCATTGCAGCATTTGTCAAAGTAGGTAAAGAGATGGGTGTGATTTAGTGCATTTTGTAAAAAATACAAATTATCCTTCTCAGTCTAACTTGCTAATCACCCTATCCAAAAACGAACTCACCCAGGCAGCATATTGAACGGCAGAAGGGTGCAAGTCGTCCTTTGCCCTGTAGGATGCATTTGTCTCTGCCTCCAATGAGATATCGGTAATATTATAATAGTCTACACCAAACTCTTCACATATACGTTTAGATAAACCGTTAAACTTTTCCAGATCTGCAGTAGTCTCTTCTTTCTTATTTGCGCCGAAGGGGGTGTAGCCGTAGTTGGGTATAGATACCACAAAAACATGTCGTTTGTCATGGCCTGCATATCTTATAGCAGTATCCAATAAACGCCTAAAGTCTTGTTCAAAATCCTCTATTGGTAAACCTTGATACTGATTATTTACACCAATAAGCAGCGAAACTAGGTCATATACTGAGTCGAGATCTGTTCTATTTATTCCTCTCTGGAGGTCATCTGTACGCCAGCCATTTTGTGCTACTATTTTCACAGATACTTCAGTAGCATCAGCAGAAAACACACTGTCTGCTAACTGATTCGGAAAATTATCTGGTGCCGCTATAGCAGTTCCTATTGTATAACTATCGCCCAAGGCAAGATAGGTTTTTGATCGTTTACTCATAACGGTAATTTGTTCTGGTTTTATATCCATTGTTGAGGTACAACCCATTGCGCCAAAAGCCAATAGTACCACTAGTATACACTTACACATGGTTTCGAAGTTAATCATTTAGAAAGTATTTAACGATTAGGGTGAAAAAGTGAAGTGTATATTCGTCTAACGAATCAACTGATATGACAGATTTAGATATTGCACAAAACGTAGAAATGCAGCATATTAATTCAATTGCTGCTAAACTAGATATAAACCAAGAAGACTTGGAACAATATGGTAAGCACAAGGCCAAACTACCATTGCATTTAATAGAGGAGGAGCAGATTGAAAAAAGCAACCTAATTCTTGTAACTGCACTTACACCAACCCCTGCCGGAGAGGGAAAGACTACTGTATCTATTGGACTAAATGAAGGGCTCAATAAAATAGGTAAGAAATCTGTAGTAGTGCTGCGCGAGCCATCATTGGGTCCCGTTTTTGGGATAAAAGGCGGAGCGGCGGGTGGAGGTCACTCGCAGGTAGTACCCATGGAAGATATTAACCTTCACTTCACCGGAGATTTTGCAGCAATAGAAAAAGCAAACAACCTACTGAGTGCTCTTATAGATAACAATATACAAAGTAAGACGCGGAGTCTTGGTATAGACCCACGCACCATCATCTGGAAACGAGTGATTGATATGAATGATCGTGCACTACGCGACATTACCATCGGTTTGGGTGGTACTGGGAATGGTATTCCTCGCCAAGACGGATTCAATATTACTGCAGCAAGTGAGGTGATGGCAATACTTTGTATGGCTAAGGACATAGATGACTTGAAAGAAAAATTGGGTAACATCTTCGTAGGATACACCATGGATAGAAAACCGATATATGCACGTGATCTGCATGCAGAAAATGCAATGACACTATTGCTCAAAGACGCTATAAAACCCAACCTAGTGCAAACCCTCGAGCACAACCCAGCTATTATACACGGCGGCCCATTTGCCAACATAGCACAGGGCACAAATACCATCATTGCAACCAAAATGGGCATGAGTCTGTCTGATTACGTAGTAACAGAAGCTGGATTTGGCGCAGACTTGGGTGCAGAGAAATTTTTGGACATCAAATGTGGATATGCCGGACTAAAGCCAAAAGTAGTGGTCATCGTTGCTACCATAAGAGCATTGCGTCACCACGGAGGTTCTCCAAAAGAGGAATACAATGATGCAAATCTAGATAGGGTAAAGATGGGGTTTGCTAACCTGGAAAAGCACATAGAAAATATGGGTAAATTTGGACTACAACGCGTTGTAGCAATCAATAACTTCTATACTGACAGCCAAGAAGAAATAGACTGGCTTGTCGCTAAGTGTGCGAGCATTGGCGTGAAAGCGGTCCTTAGCAAAGGGTGGGCAGACGGCGGTAACGGAACCACAGATTTAGCCAGAGCGGTGGTAGATGAAGTGGACAGCGGTAAGAGTAATTTCAACCAACTCTACAACTGGGATGCATCTGTAAAAGACAAGATAGAAACCATAGCCAAAGAAATATACGGAGCAGACGGGGTAGACTATGCTGCTAAAGCAAATACAGGTCTCAGAACCATTGCTAAGTTGGGTCTAGACCACTTACCCATCTGTATGGCAAAAACCCAGAAATCTTTCTCAGACAACGACAAATTAATAGGACGACCTACCGGATTTAGAATTACCGTACGTGAGTTTGAAATAGCTGCTGGAGCTGGTTTCCTTATCCCTATACTCGGCAACATGATGCGTATGCCCGGACTTCCTACGGTGCCCGCAAGTGAAGGCATGGATATTAATAATGAAGGGGTTGTTACAGGGTTAAGTTAGGAAGCATACATATGCTCGTGTCAGGGGTAGCTGCACAAGCACACCAAAAGGCTATATGCCTCACTATAATGACACGTAATGTGACCCCTACAATCCTTTTATGGTAAAAACTAGGCTTTCTCAGCAATCAGATAATCCGCGAATCCATAGACATCCCAATACACACCGCCACGCACGTAGCCTTTGGTGATGAGCTGAAGCGGTATCTTTATAAGCATCAAGGCAATATTGATTCGGCTGCGATTTTTACCCGCCATTTTTACATTGAATCTACCCCTCATAAATATATTGGCTACTTCCTTGATAGACCAAATACGCACATGAGTATCGTCATCAAAGAAGTTAAGTGTTTCCTTTTTACTCGGGAAACTTGCACTCGCTTCACATGGAAACTCGATATAAAATAGTCCTCCTTTTTTTAATTTCTGAAAAAGCAATGGCAAAACTTGCTCCCCGTTATGCAAGTGCTCTATCACATGACTCATTATAATCACATCATACGCATTATTGGGAATCGCACCATAATCTAACGCGGTAAGATCCAGCTGAAAGAACTCATCCATATTCTGAATATCTTCCTCCGTATTGCCATAATTTACATCTCTATCTACACCCGTATAATGGCAATTTGGTAGCCACTTTTTGGTAATAGTACTCGAATGGCTCCCTGAGCCTATATCCAATATTCTCAGATCTTTTTTATTGGTAAATTTACCAATTGTCTTGAGTCTAAACGGTTTTATTCTAGTACTCATAGGTTAAAATCCAAGGTCAATATCACCACACATATCTACCGGCACTACCCACTCATCAAACTGCTCTGCCGTCAAAAATCCAAGTGCTACTCCTGCTTCTTTAAGAGTGGAATTGTCTGTGTACGCTTTTTTAGCAATTTTAGCTGCTTGGTCATACCCAATATGTGTATTTAACGCAGTAACAAGCATCAACGAACTATCTAATTTTTTCTGAATTTCTGCGTGGTTTGCTTCTATACCTACTACACAGTTGTCGTTAAAAGACAAACAAGCCTGACCTAATATTCTGGCACTTTGCAAGACATTAGCTGCTATTAGAGGTTTATATACATTCAACTCAAAGTGACCATTGCTACCTCCAATTGTCACCGCTACATCATTTCCCATTACCTGGGCGCACACCATTGTGATGGCCTCACACTGCGTTGGATTTACCTTACCGGGCATTATACTCGATCCTGGTTCGTTACTTGGTATTGTTATTTCACCAATACCACTTCTTGGTCCTGAACTTAGCATTCTAATATCGTTACCAATCTTCATACAACTAACCGCTGCACGCTTCAGTGCGCCGTGTAGCTCTACCATTGCGTCATGCGCCGCTAGTGCTTCAAACTTATTCTCCGCAGTACGAAAAGGCATTGCCATTTCTGCAGCTATTTTTGCTGCTACCATTACATCATATCCTTGCGGAGTATTTAGGCCCGTACCCACTGCAGTACCCCCAAGTGCTATCTCTTGAGCACCAATCATAGCATTCTCGATAGCGAGAATACTCATTTCTAACTGGCGTCTGTATCCGCTAAACTCTTGACCCAGCGTAAGTGGTGTAGCATCCATAAAATGCGTACGGCCTATTTTTACTATATCCTTGAAGTCTCGGGCTTTCTTTTTGAATGTGTCTTTCAGTACTTGCAATCCAGGGATAGCAAAATCAATCATTTGCTTATACACTGCTATACTCATGGCCGTAGGAAAGGTATCATTACTACTTTGCGACTTATTTACATCGTCATTTGGGTGTAAAAATTTCTCGCTATCAGATAGGTTACCACCGTTCAATACGTGACCACGATTAGCAATCACTTCATTTACATTCATGTTGCTCTGTGTACCAGAACCCGTCTGCCATATGACCAATGGGAACTGGTCATCTAACTTGCCATCAATTATCTCATCACATACATCCGATATGAGGTCCGCTTTTTCTTGAGATAGAACCCCTAACTCTGCATTGGTCATAGCAGCACACTTTTTCAATACGCCAAAAGCCTTAATAATCTCTATCGGCATGGTTTGATTGCCAATTTTAAAATTTTCAACTGACCGCTGAGTCTGTGCAGCCCAATATTTATCTGCAGGTACTTTCACCTCTCCTATACTGTCTCGTTCTATTCTGTATTCCATCATGTGTATCCTAAAGTGGATACAAAGGTAGTTAATCACACTTCTTATGAATGGGGGTTGAACATCTTTTCTCTAACTTTGCTTCATTCAAAATTTATAACATTATTAAAAATGAAAACGAAAAGAATCATAGCTGCATTAATGACCTTCCTACTACTAGCCGGTATAAACTTAGCGGAGGCACAAACATTGAGTAAAAAAGAGCGCAAAGCGCTAAAGAAAGAAATAAAGACGTACAAGAAGAACCCAGAAAAATGGGTACGCATGCAGAAAAAACATAAAAAAGAAGTAGCCAACTTAAGCGATGAGATAATTGCCCTAAAGGCTAAACTGACTGAAATGGAAAACCTGAGAACAGAACGCGAAAGATTAGCATCAGAATTAGCGCTATTAAAAGCTAAATATACTAGCCTCGAAAGTTCTATGCCATCCACAAAGCTCCCCGCAGGTACTGTTTATCAAGTGCAAATGGGATACTATGAGTACCTTGACCTGGTCTCTTTCAATGAAAAGTTAAAAACAATAAAAGCAGAAGATGTAAACGGCAAAAAACGTTACGTAATTGGTCATTTTGTAAACTTAATGGATGCAGTACAATTCAGTAATGACATTAAAACACTGGGTATAGACGATGCGTTTGTTTCCCAATATAAAAATGGCACAAGAATCATGGACTTTGATGCAATGAAAGCTATTGGCAACTAGGAATACGAGAAAATACACCCTAATTGAGTCTGGCTTCTGTAAAGAAATCAGACTTTTTTTTGTGCCCTTTAACGAGCAAACAGCTACTTGTTGCGTTGCTTGTATACAGGAACCGTACTACAAGGCTCTCCAAACATTACCGATTTGGCGGTACTTACAAGTTTGTTAGTTAAGAGTACATAAGCATGATTGCTAATTTCTCGGTTACCACAACCCTTTATCACTACGCGCTTGTCCGTATACGCTGCTGCATTAATGGTAGACAAAGCCCTTTCGGCTATTAAGGCGGGTAATGCTTCTGGTTTGGCAAAGAAAACATGGTCGGTATGAG
>CAJXIQ010000050.1 GCA_913054375.1 uncultured Bacteroidota bacterium | reverse complement strand
AGGATGAACAGCCACCAGAAGTAAATGTACAAGGAGGCGAAATACTCATAGCCAACGAGGGTAATTTTGGCTGGGGAGAGGGTACACTTAGTCTCTATAATCCCGATTCAAAATCTATTCAGAATAATGTGTATAGTATAAAGAATAGTGAGTCTATGGGCAATGTGCTGCATTCAATAGCTTCGTTCAATGGCCAATTTTTCTTCGTAGTCAATAATTCGAGTAAAGTGATAATCACCGATACCAATTTTGTGAAACAAGGTGAAATTACCGGACTCACTTCTCCTAGGAATATTTATAGAGTAGGTGATGATAAGGCATATGTTACAGACTTGTATGCAAATGCAATAACCATCATAGATCTGAAAGCACAAATAGTCATTGGACGTATACCGTGTAACGGTCATTCAGAAGAAGGAGTGATAAAAGACGGCATATTCTGGTTTACAGCTCCAGAGACGTCTACGGTTTATGGCGTAGATATAGCCACAAACATGATTTCAGATAGTATTCAGGTCGGGTGGATGCCAGAAGGAATAGTTTTGGATAATAAGAATGTAATGTGGGTGCTCAATAGAGGGGATGAGAGGAAAGACGAAAAACCAAAATTGACATCTATATCTGAGCAAGGAGCAGATATAGTAGTTAGTTCAAGCGTTTTAGATGGAGCACCTGTAAACCTTGAGTATGACAAGAAACTGGATATTCTGTATTTCATTAATGAGGATATTTGGAGACGAAGTACAGCTCTTGATCAGTCACAACCTACCCTGTGGATGGCTGCAGATGATAGGTTTTATTATGCGTTAAGTGTTAATCCCGAGAATAGTGAAGTATATGTCTCAGACATAAAGGACTTTGTCTCTAAAAGTGCTATCTACAGATATAGCCCCACTGCTGCCCTAATTGACCAATTTTCTGCAGGTATTATCACCGGAGATTTCTTTTTTCCGTAGGATTATCTGTGGTGGATTATCTTCGTGGCCTTGATTAAGTTTCAGGACATACTAAAACTAGCCAAGCCGTATAGGCCTCAGCTGTATAAATTCCTAAGTTTCAATATACTTACTTCTATTTTTAATGTAGTGAGTATTGGTATGGTTATTCCGTTCCTCAAGGTAATATTCAGGAAAAATCCAGAAATTATTCCAACCGAATTTTCGTATAACCCTGTAGAATTTATTTCTTTCCTGGATTACAAAATCAGTTTAGTGATACAAGATCTGGGGCAATTCAATGCACTTATTTACTTTTCTGGGGGTATTATTATCGCTTTCTTTTTGAAAAATATCTCGTTGTATTTTTCATTTTTTAATCTTGCCTTTGTACGAAGTGCTGTTGTACGAGATATTAGAGAACGCATTTACAATCATATCTTAAAACTACCTCTTAATTATTTCAACAAAGAGAAACGTGGAGATACATTGTCTCGGTTTACGAATGATGTAAAGGAAGTTGAATGGAGCCTTCTAGGCGTAATAGAGTTGTACTTTAAACATCCAGTAGCCATTATGATACCGTTGGTCTCGTTATTTGTCATTAGCTATCAATTGACCTTTTTCGTGCTCATCGTATTGCCGATTAGTGGTTACCTTATCAGTAGAGTAGGAAAACGACTAAAAAATGCTGCACAAGCAGGTCAGGAAAAAATGGCTGAGGTGCTTTCTCACTTAGAAGAAAGTTTACATGGTATAAAAATAATAAAAGCCTTTGGTGCAGGTAAGAACAAAGAGGAGCGATTTAAAGCCCTAAACGATGACCATTTCATACAGATGGTAAAATTACATCGCAAGGAATTTTTGGCTTCTCCTTTGAGTGAGTTTATGGCCAGTTTGGTGATGAGTGCCATACTTGTTTTCAGTGGTTATCTTATACTCAAAACAGATTCGCCGTTGCAACCAGAATTTTTAATTGGATACATCGCCATGTTCTCCCAGCTTATTCCACCAGCGAAAGCAATATCAGAAGCGTTTTTCAGACTTAAAAAAGGAGCCGCATCTCTAGATAGAATAAATGAGATACTTGCAGCCGAAGTAGAAAAAGATAGAAGCGGATTGCCTGCTCCAGTATTTGCTTCAACGATAAAATTGAATGATGTGAGTTTCGCCTATGGAGATGGTCCGTTGGTGCTAAAAAATATAAGCTTAACCATAAATAAGGGTGACACTGTAGCACTAGTAGGATCTAGTGGTGGTGGTAAGTCTACATTGGCAGATCTGATACCTCGTTTCCATGAGTTGGGAAGTGGTACCATCACCATAGATGGTCAAGATATTAGCAAGATGGAACTCAACTCGCTGCGTGCTATGATGGGTATAGTAACGCAGGATGCTATTTTGTTCAATGATACTGCTGCCAACAATATAAAAATGGGTGACTTCTATCTGAGTGGAGATCAGCTAATAAATGCAGCTAAGGTGGCCAATGCACACGAATTTGTCCGAGAATTACCAGAGAGCTACAATACTAACCTAGGAGAAAAAGGAATGAACCTGAGTGGTGGCCAACGACAACGTATGAGCATTGCCAGAGCCGTAGCCAAAGAACCGCCTATTCTTATCTTAGACGAGGCTACGAGTGCATTAGACACTGAAAGTGAGAAGATGGTGCAAGAGGCCTTAGAAAAAGTAATGCAAAACCGTACCAGTATTGTGATAGCACATAGACTCAGCACCATTCAAAATGCCCATAAAATAGTGGTCCTAGACAAGGGAGAGATCGCAGAAGAAGGGACCCACACTGAGCTTATAGCCAAAGGTGGTATCTACAAGAAATTGGTTGACTTGCAGACGTTTGAATAGTAACAAGTTCCTGAGGCGTGTTCCTACAGAAAAAAATATAAATTTGCCCCAAGAATAAGAAAAAAAATATGAGTCACAACATCAAACCAGGGGTAGCCACTGGAGACGAGGTACAAGCAATCTTTCAACACGCAAAAGAAAATAGCTATGCACTGCCAGCAGTAAACGTTACGAGCAGTAGTACAGTTAACGGAGTCTTAGAGGCAGCAGCAAAGCTAAACTCACCGGTAATTATCCAATTCAGTAATGGCGGAGCACAATTCTTTGCGGGTAAAGGACTAAGTAATGAGAATGAAAAATCTGCAATTGCAGGTGGCGTAGCAGGAGCAAAGTATGTGCATGCTATGGCAGAAGCATATGGGGTCGCAGTAATACTACACACAGATCATGCAGCCAAGAAATTATTGCCTTGGATAGACGGTTTGCTAGATGCAAGTGAGAAGCACTTTACAGAGACAGGAAAATCATTATTCAGCTCACACATGATAGATTTATCTGAAGAACCAATAGAAGAGAACATAGCCATCTGCAAAACATACCTAGAGCGTATGAGTAAAATGAACATGACCCTAGAAATAGAGTTAGGTATCACAGGTGGAGAAGAAGATGGTGTAGATAATACAGATGTAGATAGCAGCAAGCTATATACTCAGCCGAGTGAAGTCGCTTATTCTTACGAAGAATTAATGAAAGTAAGTCCTCGATTTACAGTAGCGGCTGCGTTTGGTAACGTACACGGCGTATACAAGCCTGGTAACGTAAAACTGACTCCAGTAATCTTGAAAAATTCTCAGGAGCACGTACAAGAAAAATATGCTACCGGTTCTAATCCGATAGATTTTGTATTCCACGGAGGATCTGGTTCTACGCTAGAAGAAATCAGAGAAGGAATCTCGTATGGTGTGATCAAAATGAATATCGATACAGATACACAGTACGCATTCACAGAAGGAGTAAGAGACTATATGTTATCTAAGCAAGATTACGTTAGTAAGCAGATAGGTAACCCAGATGGAGATGATATCCCAAACAAGAAATACTACGATCCACGTAAGTGGGTAAGAGCAGGAGAATTAACATTCATCACGCGTTTAGAGAAAGCGTTTACGGATCTAAACAACGTAGGAACGCTATAAGCTAACGCTAAGTTTCGACTTGCGTCCAGGGGTCCATTTGCAATGCAAATGGACCTTTTTTATTCAATAGGTTAAAACGTAAAGGTACTTAACTACTTAAAGCTCCTATCAGATCATACTTAGTCAGAATATGAACGGTGCCGCTAAGTTCTTTTACAAGCACCGCAGGGTTTTCTTTATTGATAAGGCTAGATACGTGATCTGTAGAAGCAGAAGCAGCTACCATAGGAAAGCTTGCTTGCATTACTTCATTTACCTTATGATCTGCTAGGCTTGGGTTTTTCAGCAGTTGAGATAGTAAGTGGTTATCACTTATACTGCCCACAAACTCACCTTTAGAATCAACCACGGGTAGTTGTGAGATGCCGTGCTTCTCCATTAGGTCAAAGGCCACTTTTATAGGGTCATCATTGGCTACTGTAAGCATGGGCAAATGGCGGTGATTGCTTATCATATCCTCCGCTGTTTTGGGCGTACTGTCTAAGAACCCACGTTCTTTCATCCATTCATCGTTGAATGCCTTGCCCATATAGCGGGTAGCGTGGTCATGAAAGAGTACAACTACTACATCTGTAGGTTTTAGCTTCTTTGCACATTGCAGTATACCTTTTACCGCACTGCCAGCACTATTGCCTACCATTATACCTTCTTCTCTGGCAAGCTTACGCTGCCAAAGGAGTCCGTCTTTATCGGTCACTTTCTCAAAGTGATCTATTATGTCAAAGTTTACGTTCTCAGGGAGGATATCTTCTCCAATACCCTCGGTGATGTAAGGGTATATTTCCTTCTCATCAAACTCACCTGTTTCGTGCATTTTTTTGAAGATAGAACCGTACGTATCTATTCCCCAACATTGTATATCTGGATTTTTTTCTTTCAGGTATCTACCAACACCACTTATAGTACCTCCAGTACCTACACCTACTACAAAGTGTGTGACTTTGCCTTCTGTCTGTTCCCAAATTTCTGGCCCAGTACTTTCATAGTGAGCTATTGCATTACTTGGATTGTCGTATTGGTTCACGTACCAGGCATTGGGTATTTCGCTACCGAGTCTTTTAGAAACCGAGTAGTACGAGCGAGGATCTTTAGCGTCTACGTCAGTAGGACAAACAATTACTTCAGCACCTACAGATTTTAGAGCATCTACTTTTTCCTTACTCTGCTTATCTGTGGTTACGAAAATGCATTTGTATCCTTTTATAACACCTACCAAGGCCAGTCCCATGCCTGTATTACCACTCGTTCCTTCTACAATAGTGCCTCCGGGCTTTAGTCGACCATCCGCTTCAGCGTCTTCTACCATTTTTAAGGCCATACGGTCTTTTACAGAGTTTCCCGGATTAGTGGTCTCTATCTTAGCCAGTACCGTACATGGCAGGTCTGCAGTTACCTGGTTTAGTTTTACGAGCGGAGTATTTCCTATTGTTTCTAGTATGTTGTTATAATACATTGGCGCAAAGATAATGAAGTCTTGGGGCAAAATTTAGTGTTTTGTATTCCCATTTAATACGCCGATTATTGTCTGATCAGAGTTATGCTTAAAAGACGGATACAGACACTTTTGCCAAACTACCATTTCTGGGTTTTTCTTAGTTTTTTTATCTCATTGCTATTTGTCTCAGTAGCTCGCTTTTCTCATCCTTTACTGAAGCATAATGTAGTCATTGAAGATGCTAAGGGTTACTATGCATATCTGCCTGGATTGTTTATTTACAACGATCTGAATTTTAAATTTAATAAAGCGATAGAGCTTGATAAACATACCAAAACTAAGTTCACAGACTACCGCTACAAGCTAGACCAGGATCGTATTTATACTAAATATTATGCAGGTACAGCTATTGCTTATTCACCATTTTTTATAGCAGCGCACGGTATATCGCTTGTCTGTGGTTGGGATAGTGATGGCTATTCTGCTTGGTACCACGGTGCTGTAGTGATTGCTTCCTTATTTTATCTTCTTGTTGCTATGCTTTTCATGGGCAAGATTTTAGATTATTTCCGTATAAAAAATTGGGTGAAGATTACCGTTGTTATCAGTTCATACTTCGGTACCAATTGGTTTTACTACGCTACCTGGGAGAGTGGCATGTCTCACACTTACTCTGCTGCTATTATTGCTGCTTTCTTGTATTTTTTTATTCAGTTCAAGGCTCGTGGGGTATGGAAAACAGCTTTTGTCCTAGGGTTTTTGCTAGGCTTTATTACTCTTATTCGACCCAGTAATTTATTTGTAGTTGCATTCTTACCTCTATTCTTTAGTTCCTGGCCCAATTTTGTTTTGTTCCTGAAAAACACGTTATCGGATCCCAAAAAACTAGGTGCCGGTCTAGTTGCATTTTTGGCGGTCATTTCAATACAGTTTATTTTTTACAAAATACAGCTGGGGCAATGGTTTATATATGCCTACGTTTCTGAAGGCTTTCATTTTTCAAAACCCCATATCATAGATTTTCTCTTTAGTATTCGTAAAGGTTTCTTTGTATACACTCCACTGTACATACTGAGTGTGTTGGGTGTTGTCTGGTGGTATCGGCAGAATGCGTTTCAAGCATTTTGGTGGTGTGCAGTTATGTTCTTGCACGTTTATATATTATCCAGTTGGCATATGTGGTGGTACGGTGGTACTTTGGGTACCCGTGTTATGATAGAATACTATATTTTTTGGATGTTGCCTTTGGCTTTTTTTCTGCAGAGTCTTAAGCTTAAGTACCGCTTAATTGTAGCCCCTTTCTTTTTATTTTTTGTGCTTAATGGCGTGTTGCAGCAGCATCAATACAGACTTGGTATCATCCATTGGGACAGTATGCACTGGCAGTTGTACAAAGATGTTTTCCTGTTTCCTATCATTCCTTAGGTCAAACATCCATAAAGAAAGTGTTTTTATCCGATATGCTTAGGATACTTTGCTAAAAAATAGAGATTTGTGGCATCTAAAAACAACATGAAAAAAGTATATACATTTATTTTAGGATTAGCTGCTGTATTCAGTAGCACGTTTGCTAAGGCTGATGAAGGTATGTGGATACCGGCACTGCTCACAGACAATTATGCAGAGATGGAGCGTTTGGGTCTAAAAATGACAGCAGAGCAGCTTTACAGCATTAATAACAGTAGTATGAAAGATGCCATAGTGCGTCTAGGTTCTGGTTTTTGTACCGGAGAGATTATCTCGAGCAAGGGTCTCATACTTACCAATCATCATTGCGGTTATAGTGCTATTCAAAAATTAAGTACGACCACTGCCAATCACCTCAAAAATGGTTTTTGGGCTAAAAACCATTCAGAAGAGTTAGATGCAGGTTTCTCTGTTTCTTTCTTGGTACGTATAGATGATATTACAGATAAGGTACTCAACGGAATAGGTGCAGACCTAATGGGGAGTATTCGTAATGAAGCTGTGGCAAAGAATTCTTCGGCAATTAAAAAAGAACTTTCAGATGAAGGTACGTATTCGGTAGATATCAAAGAAATGTACAGTGGTAACAAATACTACGCATATGTATACGAGGTATTTGGCGATGTTAGGCTGGTGGGAACTCCACCAGAAAGCGTTGGTAAATATGGTGGAGATACAGATAACTGGATGTGGCCACGTCATACAGGAGATTTCTCTATGTTCCGAGTATATGCTAGCAAGGATAACGAAGCAACAGAGGGCTACGATGAAGATAACATTCCGTATTCTCCAAAACATCACTTACCCGTAAGTATGAAAGGAGTAGAGAAAAATGATTTTGCTATGATCTGGGGCTTTCCGGGATCTACAGACAGATACTTGTCTTCTTATGGAGTAAAAAATGCTACTGACCTAGACCAACCTGCTCGTGTAAAAATTAGAAGAACCAAGCTAGATGTATATGAGAAGTACCAAAAACAAAGCGAAGCAGTGGACCTAATGTATGCAGCTAAGCACGCACAAGTAGCCAACTACTGGAAATACTTTATGGGACAGACACGTGGACTAAAAAGATTAGACATACAAGGCAAAAAAAGAAAAGAAGAGCAAGCATTTACGCAATGGGTAAAGAGCGGAGATGCAGCGCGCAAAGCAAGGTATGGCGATGTTATCGGTATGTATGAAAGTGCTTACAAGGTGTTTGATGAAAAGATACTCGCTCAAACATATTGGATGGAGGCTATATATGGTATAGAGTTCGTAAAGTATGGTTTTGGTTTCAGTAGATTAAACGATATGTATACAATGCTAGGAGCAGAGAAAGACAAAGAAGCTAAAGCAGGTATACAAAAGAAAATTGATGGGATGGTGGCTAGATTAGGAGGAGCAACTCCTTCTAATTTTAAAGACTACTATGCTCCAATAGATAAAGAAGTAGCTGAGGCAATGATTGGTTATTATGTAAATGATATTCCGTCAAATCTGCGTCCTGCAAAATTCAATGCTATGCTTGCCAAGAGCAAAGGAGATATTGCTAAAATGGTAGCGTGTATTTTCGATGAATCTATACTGGTAGATCAAGTGAGAGCAGAAGCATTTTTGGCAGCTCCAAGTGCTAAGAAGCTGAAGAAAGATAAAGGAGTAGCATTTGCTGGTGCAATGCTTAATTTCTACATACAAGACTTACAAGGAATGTTTGCAGCAGCAGAGCAAAATCGTGCTACGGCAGATAGATTATACAAAGCAGCGTTATTTGAGATGCACCCAAACAAATTGTTCGCACCAAATGCAAACAGCTCTATGCGTTTCACGTATGGTCAGGTATTGGACTACTCCCCAGGTGACGCTATGATGTACAAGCATTACACTACCATGACTGGTGTGCTTGAAAAATACCAACCAGGAGATAGTGAATTTGATTTGCCAAAAGGGTACGTAGCTAAAGCAAAAGATGGCGACTTTGGGCAGTATGCAAAAGAAGGGGAAGATTTGAGAATCTGCTTCCTTACCAATCATGATATTACTGGAGGAAACTCTGGTAGCCCAGTAATCAACGGTAATGGTGAACTTATCGGTCTTGCATTTGATGGTAACTGGGAGGCTATGAGTGGCGATATTGCTTTTGAGCCAGAGTTGCAGCGAACTATTTCAGTAGACATTCGCTATGTACTGTGGTGCATAGACAAGCTTGCAGGTGCTAAGCACATTGTAGATGAAATGACATTAGCCAGATAAGCTCAATAGAAGTATTAAAAAAAGCTACTCCAAAACGGAGTAGCTTTTTTTTTGCATAAGTAGTTCATTTTTTTAAAGAAAATCAGGCATTAATTTATACGTATTCTTGAAATAGAACCAGGTTAGTCGTGGTCCGTATTGAGCCGTTTTTGTAGGGTAACGACAAATTGTTTTCAGCACTTGGTTCAGTAGGTGTTTGAACATTTTTAGTCTGTGAAAATACCCCAAGGCATCACTAATTATCATGCTATTTTTATCAGAAGTGGTATCAAGTGTGTCATCTGCTACATTCAGCACATGCTCAAAATGTTGAAGGAGCGACAGCGTTGCGTTAAATGATTCAAATTGCCCGTATTTCTTGCGCAATAATGCCCGCAGCAAGTCAATTACTGCTTCTCCCTCTTGAACAAGCAATTCAATTAAAGCAGCACTATCCTTTGCTTCTTGTTTTGCTATCGCTATCGTGGTTATCGCTCTGCCAAATGATTTTAGTTCAGATTTAATACCTTCTATCTTACAGTGCTGCATAAACAGGAATAAGTCTCTCAAATGAGCTGCCTCTTGGCTAAATATGAGCTGCTCTTGTTCTATAAACTGACAAACCTTATTTCTAAAAATAAGGTAATGTTCAACAGCCCATAGTTGTTCAAAAAAACGATCATAAGAAGCTAGAAGGGTACGCTGATTTTCCGTATTAAGCTCATCCAGGTGCTGGTCTATAAAACTCGCTACAATGCCAATTTGGTTGAATAAATCTAACGATATATCCTTGGAGATCTCATTGCTCAATATGCAGTGAACCATTTGTAGACACGTAACATACTTCTTAGAGCGATGCGTGATTTTGCTGTCCGCTAAAAAGGGTGTGTCTATAATCAGGTGTTTATTCATTCTGCGTATACTTCTCAAAAGTACATATTATACAGTTAATACTGCATGACCAAAGAATACGTCATGGGTAGTTTTGCTTCCAGCGATTCGATGATATATTCTCCAGGAGCTCGCTCTATCATACCATTAAAACATTGGTGAGGAGAGTAATCAAATTCTTCAAAATGCTTCATATTCAGTCCTTTTTTTAATAAAGCGGTACATACCTCGGATAGGGGGTGGTTCCATCCAATTTCTTGTAGCTTTATGTCTGCTTGGGGTTCGGCGTAAGTGCCTGGATTCATTTCTATGATGGCTCCTTTGTTGAAATAGGAAAACATCAGGTCTTTGAAATCAGCATCGTACATCCATACGGCCGGATGAAGCTCTACAAAAATGAATTTGCCATTGGGTTTCATAAAGTGGCTCACTATGTCTGCCCACTTATCCATATCTGGTAACCAGCCTATGGTGCCGTATGAGGTAAATACGATGTCAAATTTTTCGTGGATGTACTCTTTGGCACTGTATACATCACAACAAATAAATTGGGCGTTTAGGCCCAGTGTATTATTTAGTTCTTGGGCCTTGGCTATAGATGCGTCTGATATGTCTAGTCCTGTCACCTCTGCACCCATACGAGCAAGGCTCAAGCTATCTTGTCCAAAATGGCATTGCAAGTGCAATATTTTTTTACCTGCAATATCTCCCAGTAAGCTGAGCTCTATTGGCTTTAACGTGTTTTTACCTGCCAAAAAATCGTCCATTTCATAAAAATCACTGTCTACATGAATTTTGGTTTTTTCATTCCACAGGTATTTGTTTATTTCAAAGTATTCGTTGCTCATTGGCTTATTAATTTCAGAGCTTCGGTTACCGAATATACAGGCAGTTGGCAAGCTCCCTGCTGACATACATATATAGTTGTTTGCCCCTTCACATATCTATTCCTAAACATAGGTAAGTTAGACTCTTGTGTAGAGAACGCAACTATACAATTGGTTAAATCACTGTTTTGTAGTTTTTTAGCCATGGACTCACCTTCTGGTCCTACTACTATTACCTCGTAGTAAGGGTAGGTATACATGAGATGTGCCTTTGCCCAATTGCTATGTCCGCCGGGGTATTGCGTTATCTGGCTTTGTACTTTTCCTATCATTGTTTCTGCTATTTCCAGGTAGTTGCTATTGGCATTGAGCAAACCCAATTGTGTTAGGTTTTGTACCATTACCGAGTTGGTTGCTGGTATTACATTATCATAAACTTCTGCTGTTCTTACAATGAGCTCATTTTCTTCATTAAAGTAAAATATGCCTTTGTCTGCATCGTAGCATTTATCAATGGATTGCCCAGCAAGTTTATTAGCGAGTGTGTAATACGATTGATTTCCCGTGGTATAAAATCCATCGAGTGATGCTTGTATCAGAAATGCGTAGCTGTCTAACATACCTATTATGGTAGGTTTTCCTCCTTTGTATGTATGCCATAGCATATTTTCTTGCACTTGCTTTTGTATAAGAGCATCCAAGCAATTTGTTGCAAGTATTCTATACTTATTTATGCCTGTAGCTCGGTATGCATCTAGCAATCCTGTTACGAGCATAGCATTCCAAGATGTAAGGCACTTGTCATCCAACCCCGGAGGGATGCGTTTTATTCTATTGCTAAGTAGCAGCTTATTAATAGCCGATATTTTCGTAGCAACTTCGGTCTCTGTTATTCCAAACTTTTCAGCTATTTCAGCGTCGCTGTATTCTCTGAGGAGAATATTATTGCCATGCTCCCAGAGTCCTTTACCACCTATTTGGTAGTATACCTCAGCTAGAGAGTAATCTTTTCCAAGCAGTTGCCTTAATTCTTTGTCTTTCCATACGTAGTATTTACCTTCTTCTCCTTCACTGTCTGCATCCAGTGCGGCATAGAACATCCCGCTTTTGTCGAGCATTTCGCGTTCTAACCATTTCACTGTTTTATCTATGGTGCGCAGGTATTCTGGATTGCTATTTCGTTGATAGGCTTTAGCATATATGCTAAGTAATTGAGCATTGTCGTAAAGCATTTTTTCAAAATGTGGGGCTTTCCATATCTCATCTACACTATATCTGCTAAAACCTCCACCAATTTGGTCAAAAATACCGCCATACGCCATTTTTAATAGTGTAATATCAATAAAGTCTGATGCATACGGATCAC
>CAJXIQ010000049.1 GCA_913054375.1 uncultured Bacteroidota bacterium | reverse complement strand
CGGCACTGTGGTGGTAGTTGTAGCAGTAGACCAAGGCGGATGCATAGAAACCTGTAAACCAACAACACACGAAGATCCCACATACATCATAGACGACATAGTGCACTACTGCGTGGCGAATATGCCCGGTGCAGTACCGTATACATCTACTGTAGCACTTACCAACGCAACGCTTCCTTATGCCATACAACTAGCTAATAAAGGATGGAAACAAGCGTGCAAAGACAGTAAAGAGTTACGCTACGGACTAAATATAGTAAATGGAAAAGTCTGTTACAGAGGTGTTTCAGATGCTTTTGGACTTAAATTCACTTCAGAAGACGACATCCTGGCTGAAGCGTAGTCATACAAAACCATCTAAAAAACCATTCTGGTGTACAGAATGGTTTTTTTATGCTCCCATTTTAAAAGACCTTTGTTGCGTATGAAACTGTTTCATAAAATTTACCAAAATACAGAAAGCGATTCAGCACCGCATCTATTCATTCTGCACGGTTTATTTGGAATGCTTGACAATTGGCACAATATGGCCAAAAAACTATCAGCACACTTCCATGTAATCACGGTAGATCAACGAAATCACGGACAAAGTCCACATAGCGATAAGATGTCCTTCGAGCTTATGGCAAATGATCTTGCACAACTTATGGATGATCTAAGTATATCCTCTGCACACATTTTAGGCCACTCAATGGGAGGTAAAACCGCAATGAAATTTGCTGACTTACACCCTAATAAGCTTGATAAATTAATAGTAATAGATATTGCACCAAAAAAGTATAAGCCAGGACATACGGCGTATTTCAACGCATTTCGCACCATCGACTTCGCACAGTGCAACACTCGAAAAGACGCTGATGCAGCCCTCGCCAAAGTAGAGAGCAACATAAGTGTACGCCAATTTCTCCTCAAAAACTTGGATAAAGCAGACCAAGGCTACAAATTGAAATTAAACTTCTCCGCTATAGAATCTTTTTATCCTGCTATGCTAGATACATTGTCATTTCAATGGATTGTAACTGCCAAAACGCTCTTTTTATACGGCGAGGAATCTGGTTATATAACAACCGATGATATGGAAACCATTACAGAAACATTTACACAAGTTGACTTCATAGGTGTACCAAACTGTGGTCATTGGGTTCATGCTGAGCAACCCGCCATCTTTTATGATGCTGTACAAACCTTTTGTTCTAGATAAAAAAGTGCATTTTAACTATACTTGTTGAACATTAAATACGTGAAGCACTCCTTATCTATACTCCTTATACTCCTTGTCACATCAAGTGCTTGGTCTCAGACTACCATAACAGGGAGAGTAACCGATGCCGTTACGGGAGACCCTCTCCCCTACGTAGCTATCCGCGGAGTCAATATTCAATTGGGCGCTATTACCGATTTTGATGGCTATTATAAAATCGAAACAAACAGCCAACCAGACAGTTTACTTGCCGCATATATTGGCTATAAAACGGTGAAGCAAGCTGTGGGGACCAATATTACTCAACGCATTGACTTTGCTCTCATGGAGTCAGCAAGCAGTCTAAAAGAGTTTGTGGTAAGACCTGGAGGTGTAAACCCTGCACTGGTTGTCATGAAAAGAGCTCAAAAACGCAAAAAAAATCATGACCCAGATAAAATAGAATTTTTTGAGTACGAAAGTTATAATAAGGTACAACTGGCAGTAGATAATGTCACTGATAAATTTAAAAAACGAAAGATATTCCGTGCAATGGAGCCGCTGTTTGATACAATCAGCAGTTTTAGTGACAGCTCAACTAAAAAAGTATTACCCGTTTTTGTATCTGAAACCATAACTGACTATTACTACCGTAAGTTTCCCCGTAGAACCAAAGAAAATATTCGTGCTACAAAACTACAAGGCGTAGGAGTAGGGGATGAAAGTTATGTTTCTCAAATACTCGGTTCTACTTTTCAGCAATACAACTTCTACCAAAATAACCTGTACATACTGGACAAGGATTTTATATCGCCCATGAGCAGTACAGCCAATGCTTACTATTACTTTACCCTAATAGATAGTGTGGAAATAGAGGGCAATTCTTGCTACCAAATACAGGTAGACCCCAAGAACCCCATTGACCTTGTCTTCAGAGGAATGATATGGATAGATGCGCGCTCTTACGCTATCAAAAGACTCAGTCTTGAAATAACCAGCGAAGCCAACCTTAACTTTATTGAAAAACTAAAGATACAGCAAGAGTTTGAAGAGGTAGAGCCATCCTACTGGTTGCCCAATAAAACCCGTGTACTCATTGATATTGCAGAACTTACCAATAATACCGTTGGCATGATTGGGCTATATTATAACTCCAATAAAAACATTAAAATAAATAAGGTCCATGAACTCCCCTTTTACGATGAAAAAATAGGCGTCGCTGAAAACTCTTTTTCACGTTCGGAAGAGTACTGGGATACAGCCCGCCATGAGCGCATCACTACCGACGATAAACGGGTATATCAGATGGTAGATTCTCTTAATAACCAACCCTTAGTAAAAACCTATATTGATATCGTAGAGATAGCTGTAGGTGGATACATTCCCAAAGGAAAAATAGAGATAGGTCCGTGGTATAATCTGTTAGGGTATAATAATCTGGAAGGTTTGCGTACAAGAATTGGTTTTAGAACTTCTCCAGCGTTTCACAAAGACTTACAACTTAGAACATACGGTGCTTACGGGTTTCATGATCAACAGTTTAAGTATGGTCTTTTTGCAGACTACGTCTTTAGCAGAACCAAATGGGCCAAGGTGGGAGCTTTCATAAAGCAAGATGTTGAACTTATTGGTTTGACAGATGAAGATATAGGAACCAGTACGCTATATAATGCTTTTGCCTTATTAGGTACGGACCAGATAAATCGCAGTTTCACCAAAAAAATATGGGGAGAAAAAGAATTGTTAAAAGGGTATACGCAACGTATCAACCTTACCCACAAAACCTTTGAATTTGAGCCTGTGGGCGACTTTAACTTCGGTTATTACAGCGCACCAGGGGATAGCACCTCCGCCATCCAATCCAATTTTGATATAGCCTCTGTAAACTTAAGGGGTCGTTTCTCTCGAAAAGAACAATTCATATATCGCCGCACCAACAGGTATAGCCTTGGCAATCTAAAAGCACCCGTATTATCTATTGATTATACCCATAGCTTTGATAAGCTACTCGGTGGTGATTTTAAATTTGATAAGGTAGGTTTGGAGCTTTGGCAATTCAATAGCTTGGGTAATTTTGGCACCTTTCAATACCGTTTAAAAGCCTATAAAACCTTTGGAGAGGCCCCATACCCTGCACTCTATATTATGCGAGGGAATCAATCTGTTTTTAGTAGTGCCTTGTCCTATAATCTGATGGATTTCTTTGAATTTGTAGCGGATCAGTATATTTCTGTAGATTATGAGCATCAGTTTAATGGGCTTATTATGAATAGAGTACCCCTAGCTAAAAAATTAAAATGGAGAAGTTTTGTGAATACAAAAGCTGTATACGGAACAATCAGCGAAGCCAATAAAGCGTACATGCCACTAAACGATGCCAACTTTACCAATCCTAGTTTTTTCTCGAATGGAAAACCATACGTAGAAATGGGATATGGCATTGAAAACATTTTTCGCTTTATCCGCGTAGATTTCATACATCGACTGACCTATTTAGACGATGATCATCCAACTGCAAAACCTTTTGGCATAAAATTCAACGCAACCTTACGGTTCTAAGAGACCACTGAAGCGGTCCATCGAATCAACGTTTCTTTTCAAAGAAAGTCTTCATTAATAGAACACTCTCTTCCCCTAGAACACCCTCTTTTACATCCATTTTGTGTCCAGAATGCACAAAGTTAGTAAACCCGTGTTTCGGCTCCATGCAGCCAATAACTACCTTTTTTATGCGTGCATTTTTTATAGCACCGTAGCACATTACGCAAGGCTCGACAGTAACATAAAGTGTGCAATCGTTCAAAAATTTGGAGTCTAAGTAGGAGCTTGCTGCCGTAATAGCTAAAATCTCCGCATGAGCGGTGGGATCACTTAATTTTTCTACTTGATTGTATCCTTTCCCTATTATATGATTGTCAGCAACAACAACGGCCCCTATTGGCACTTCATCCTCTGCAAAAGCACTCTCTGCTTGTCGCAGTGCTTGTTTCATGAAATACTCCGCTGTTAGTTCCATTGCTTTGTGTTTATCTCTTGATAAATGGCATTGAAAAGCATCTCGCCTACATACCTCGCTCCTTTGAAGCTGAAATGCGTGTAGTCTTTCTGAGCTAATCCCATTTTGACCCAAGCTGCCATACTATTCTCTCCTCCCATGGCTTCATACAGATCCCAAAAACAACAACCTGATTCTAAAGCAGCTTCTTGCATAGCATCACGAATAAGCGGTATATTGCTGTAAGAAACCATTTCTCCACCCCTATTGCGGCTCATATCACTTGGGCCTATTACTATGACCGTGATACCCGGATATGCCGTCTTAATGCTACTCAATTGCTTTTTCAGGATGTTTTTGTAATAGCCATAGTCAGACCGTACATTGGGCACCACATTAATACCGTATTGTAACATTATAGCGCAGACGTTCATCTGTTTTAGTTGTTTGCCATACAGGTTAACATCCATTTTACTAAACCCAACAGCTGAACTACCTCGCATTGCAAAATTATCTACCGCTACGCCTCGCTCACCATCTAAAGCTAAACCATATATGGTCGGAAATTTTCCCTTAGTAAAGGTAAGTTTTAACGTATTTGTAGTGCGAATATCCCACTCATATTTTCCGATTTCGGTGGCCAAAGGAAGAGTGTAATCATGGATGTAATCATCGCTTCGCACATTGACCACAAACGGTTCGTCTGTACCGTAGAGTAATGTCGCCTTGCGATGGGTTTTGGCAAGAGAATAACCGGAAGAGCCTACCCTGACTTGCATGTAAGCCTGAGCCTGGTTTGTATCTGTATATACAGCGTGCCTATTCCCTGAAGAATCCATTTCTGTGTTCCACGCTATAAACCTACTGCTTGGGCCACTTATTGTGAATGCAGCAGCACCAATTCCCAGCGGCCTACCGGCTACTAAACCCTCTTTTACATAGATAGCCTGTTTACTAAAGTTTTTTGATTCAGAGACAAAAGCACTTCTGCGAGAAGAAGCTGCTGGCTCGTTGGGCAACAATATTCCAGGACCTTCTCCTCCATAAATTAACTGCATTTTATTTCTAAAATAATCTGTTATCCGATCGCCTTCTAGCTGAGAATCGCCATAATGTAATATACGGACCACCTTGTCTTTGCTTAGTATCTTTACCCCGTACTTTAGCATTTGAAGAGCATAGGGATTATTGGACGGAAGCTGTAATTTTCTATAGCGTTTTACGGTATCTACCCGTTGTCTGTTTTTTGTACTGTCTGTTTTTACTGCTACACGTACTATTGTTTCAATAGTGTCCACCACTACCGTGTCTCTTTCCTCTTGAAGCTCAACCCCTGCAAGCACATCGTCTATATCTACCTCTACAATAGCACTAGTGCTTTCCCCGGTCAACTCAGCAAAAGATACAAATTTCAACTTCTGATCATTTACAATAGTAATGCCGTCTGTCGGGAATAGCCAGACAATGAGACCCAATAACACGTTTACAGCAAGCAACGCGAAAAATACTGTTCTCGGACGCATGCTCCTACTTTCAAGGTATTTGTTCCTATCCAGTTTCATTGCATATTAATCTTTCTTTGTAACCGCATCACTCTGCAGTATAGGGCCGTCATTACTGTTCTGTGCGTTGCGCCCAATTCCTACTCGTGATCGCCAAATAACACCTCTATTTTTCATAATAACTGGATACTATACTTCCAATATTAAATAGTTCGTTTTCGGCAAATGCTCTTCCCATAAAATGCATTCCAATGCTCAATCCGTCAGACTCCGCAGTAGGTACAGATATGGCAGGCAAGCCTGCAAGGGGTGCTTGTACCGTGAATATATCTGCTAAGTACATTTTAATGGGATCTTTACTCATATCTCCGCCTATATCGAAAGCGGTAGTAGGCGCAGTAGGGCATAGGAAAAAATCGTAGGTCTCTAATATTTTTTCGCTTTCTTGCTTTATTACTCTACGCACTTTTTGCGCTTTGGCGTAGTATGCATCGTACTCATCGGCACTGAGCACAAATGTACCTGTCATTATTCTACGTTTCACCTCTACACCGAAACCTTCGCTTCGCGATTTTTTGAAAGTAGATTCTATATCTGTTGCTTTTTCGCTTCGCTGCCCATAGAGCATTCCACTATAGCGGGATAGATTGCTGCTTGCCTCTGCAGTGGTTAGCACGTAGTAGCAAGGCACCATATACTCAAGGTACGGAAAACTCCGCTCCTCTATGGTATGACCATCGGCTTTCAACTTTTCCAATAGGTCTTGATAGGCTCCTTTTACGTCGTTAGCCAAACCTTCGTTTTCCATGGCCTCTTTGGAGTATGCGATTTTATATTTTTGGTTGGCATCTGGTTGGTAGGCTGTTACTGAAACGCTGGATGATGTAGCATCATTTTCGTCCACTCCAGCCATAAGTTGCGTTAGCAATGCTGCGTCTTCTATACTTCCCGTTACGGGACCTATTTGGTCAAAGCTAGATGCATAAGCCAACAAACCGTTTCGCGATATTCTACCGTACGTAGGTTTGATGCCAATAGTGCCTGTAAACGATGCTGGCTGACGAATAGACCCCCCAGTATCTGATCCAAGGGCTGCAAGGCATAAGTCTGCTTGAACCGCTACTGCACTTCCTCCAGAGCTCCCACCAGGCACTTTTGTGCTATCAGCTGCATTTCTCACTGCTCCGTATGCCGAATTTTCATTGCTAGCTCCCATGGCAAACTCATCACAATTGCACCTTCCTATCACTATAACATCTTCATCTAGAAGGCGTTGCAATGCAGTTGCAGTAAATACCGCTTCATAATTGCCAAGAATTTTAGATGATGCCGACACCGTATGACCTGTGTAGCAAATATTGTCTTTGATAGCCAAAAACATACCAGCCAGTTTACCAGCAGTCCCGTTTTTGAGCTTGCGGTCTACTACTGATGCTTGAGCACGCACTTCATCAGTGAATACCTCAAGCATCGCATTAAGGTGTTTATGTGCCTCGTTTTGATTGAGGTAATAGTCTGCTAAGTCTACACAAGATGTTTTGCCTAGGCTCAAGTCAGACTGTATGTGGTGTAAAGACGTGTACTTCTTTGGGCTCATTGACCTTTACTTGTCCTCTGCTTTTTTCTCCTTTTTGGGAGTCTCATTCATTCCTTCGCGCAAGCTTTCACTTACATCATTTTTAGCTTTATTAAACTCTTTTATACCAGAGCCTAAGCCTTTCATTAATTCAGGAATCTTTTTGCCACCAAAAAGTAAAAGGACTGCAAATACAATAAGTACCCATTCCATTCCGCCCATATTTAAAAACAATAACATAGTTTTTTATTATTAAAATTACTTCTACAAACGTAGTATAAAAACTTGGGATATTGAGATGTACTACGGAATGATTAACTTCGTCCAATATCAATAATGCTATGGCAGTAAGAAGACCTTTCAACCTACAAAAATGGATAGATGAGCACCGCGATGAGCTAAAACCACCTGTGGGCAACCGTAACTTGTATAAAGATGCAGGAGATTATATCGTCATGATCGTGGCTGGACCCAATGCCCGCAAAGACTATCACTACAACGAAACGGAGGAGCTTTTTTATCAGCTAGAAGGTGATATCAATGTGCGCATACAAGAAGATGGGAAGGCGGTAGACATACCTATTACTGCTGGTGAGATGTTTCTCTTACCCGCTAACGTGCCTCACTCACCCATGCGTAGCGAGGGCAGTATAGGCCTTGTTATAGAATGCAAGCGTACTCACGGTGAGCAAGACGGCTTAATGTGGTTCTGCGACAACTGCAACAACAAGCTACACGAATACAAATTTCCACTCACTGATATAGAAAAAGACTTTATTCCACGTTTCCGTGAATTTTATGCCAGCAAAGAGCTGCGCACGTGTACTGCATGCGGTACGGTAATGGAAACTGATCCGCGGTTTGTTTAGGACGAAGCAATAAAATTGCCAAGGGACACCCAAAACAGAAGCAGGCATAACAGATTTTGACTTTGTTCACGATTATCATCAAACTATTTGCCACTTTGTATAGTTTTGAACCTATGCGAAAGACCTTCTTCTCACTTCTTGTTTTGGCCGGTTTGTCTACACTAGCTCAAATGCCCAAACAGCTGAATAGTGCAGAGATATACCAAGAATTAAAAAAGCTTAATGTCGTGGGTAATGTGCTCTATCTTGCGGCTCATCCAGATGATGAGAATACTCGTTTTATAAGCTACTGTGCCAATGAAAAACTATACAATACCGCCTACCTTTCGCTCACTAGAGGTGATGGCGGACAGAACCTGGTAGGCACCGAAATACGCGAAGAACTCGGAATCGTTCGAACTCAAGAGCTCCTTGCTGCGCGCCGTACAGATGGCGGCACACAATATTTCACCAGAGCAAATGACTTTGGCTACTCCAAAACACCAGAAGAAACTTTAGAGATATGGGATAAAGAAAAAATACTCGGAGATGTGGTTTGGGTAATACGTAAATTTAGACCAGACGTAATTGTATGTCGCTTTCCTACTGATGGCGGAGGCGGTCACGGTCACCATACCGCTTCGGCCCTATTGGCCAAAGAGGCCTTTGGACTGGCAGGAGACTCGACCAACTATCCAGATCAGCTAAAATATGTATCTGTTTGGCAGCCAAAACGAGTAGTGGTAAACACTGGCCGCTGGTGGAACGATAGCATATCTGCCGACGATCCCGATGTAGTAGCTATAGATATAGGCAAATATAATGCTGTGCTAGGCACAAGCTACAATGAACTGGCTGCACGTAGCCGCTCACAGCACAAGAGCCAAGGTTTTGGATCTACAGGTAAACGTGGCGAACAGATTGAATACTTTGAGCACCTTATTGGCACGCCTGCTGTTGAAGACCTTTTTGATGGATATGCTAGCGACTGGAACAGAGTTGAGGGCAGTAAAAATGTGCAAAAAACCATCGATAAGTTGATTAAAGATTATGCCGTTTCGAATCCATCAGCAAGTTTCGGTGGGTTGGTCAAGTTGCGCAGTCAACTGCTTAATCTGCATCCAAAAGAAAATCCTTCTGTTGCCCAAAAAATAATAGACATTGAACACCTTCTGCTACATACTCGCGGAATTTATTTTGAAGCCGTTGCAAGCGAATACTCTGCGGCTCAAGATGATTCTGTGGAAGTAACTTTTGAATTTGTAGGTAGAAACAGAGACCACCTCCATTTGCACTCTGTCGAAAATCAAAAACTGAATTTTTTGGAGCGCTTTGGGCTCACTAATGAGCAATTTCAAACAGCAACTATAGCCGTAAAAAACCTTCCCATCTCACAACCCTATTGGCTCACCAAAGAAGGAACACTTGGCACCTACAATGTGACAAATCAGAACTTTATTGGCCTGCCCGAAAATAATCCTGCAGTGATATTTACGGCTACCTATGGTCATAAAAATACGGAAGCAATAAAAGTACCGCTAATTTACAAATGGAACGATCCCGTGAAAGGAGAAATGTATCGTCCATTTGTAATTACACCCAAGGTAACGGCCAATGTAAAACAGCCTTCCTACCTTTTTTCTAGTGATGAAGAGCAACTGGTAGAAATCACCTTGAAAAGTCATTCGGACAATCAAAAAGGTTTCATAACCATAGCCTCTAAAAATGGATGGGACATTAGCTGCAATGGCCAGTACGATTTAGCAAAAAAGGGAGACGAAGTGACAATTTTGGCGGTTGTAAAACCAAAAGATAATCCAATGAACGGCCCCATTAAAATTACCATAAATGGACGAAATGCTCATGCTATAAACACAATCACATACGACCACATACCTACCCAAGTATGGTTTCCTCAGAGTGAAATAAACCTCGTATACATAGACGTAAAAACAAAGAGTAAAAAAATAGGCTACATAACGGGTGCAGGAGACCTTGTACCTGACGCATTGCTAAATATTGGCTACGAAGTAGACCTACTTACTGAAGCAGATTTGGAAGAAGAAATCCTCAAACAATACGATGCTATACTTACGGGCATTCGCTTTTTTAATGTAAATGACCGTTCACCCTATATGGCTCCTAAACTCATAAAATACGTGAAACAAGGCGGAAATCTCATTGTGCAATACAATACGCGTCACCGTATGAAAACGCAAACCTTTGGGCCATATCCAATCACACTTTCTCGTGACAGAGTTACCGAAGAAAATGCTGAAGTAATCTTCTTAGATACGGACCACCCCGTGCTCAATGCACCCAACAAACTATCTACGGTAGACTTTGATAATTGGGTGCAAGAACGAGGGCTTTATTTCCCAAACAAATGGGACAAAAGGTATACACCTCTCCTCTCTTGGCACGATAAAAATGAACCTGCGAGAGATGGTTCGCTGCTGGTGGCTAAATACGGGGAAGGACACTATGCCTATACCGGTATTTCCTTTTTTAGAGAACTGCCAGCGGGTGTACCTGGAGCATATAGACTGCTCGTAAATCTTATCGAAATGGACTATGAATAATCACGATAAACCGCCTGTTTTTAGCTCTTGGACGGGTTGGTATGTACTGCTAATCGCCACATTATCCGTTTTAATTTTCTTATTTCACCTGTTCACACAACATTTCTCATGAGCGGTATAGATTGGGTCATACTCGTAGGCACGCTTCTATTTATAGTACTCTACGGTACATGGAAGTCGCGTGGTAGCAAAGACCTAAAAGGCTACCTCAAAGGAAACAACGATGCCAAGTGGTGGGGAATAGGTATTAGTATTATGGCAACTCAAGCCAGTGCTATTACCTTCTTGTCTACTCCCGGCCAAGCATATACAGATGGAATGCGTTTCATCCAGTTTTACTTTGGTCTCCCGATAGCCATGATCATTCTCTCAGTCACTTTCGTGCCCATTTATTATAGACTAAAAGTATATACGGCCTACCAGTTTCTGGAAGAACGCTTCGACCTGAAAACACGAACACTTGCAGCACTTCTTTTTCTTGTTCAGCGAGGCTTGGCTGCGGGTATCACCATCTACGCTCCAGCCATTATTCTTTCTACCTTGCTCGGCTGGAACTTGACGCTTACCAATATTTTTATTGGTGTTCTAGTTATAATTTACACCGTATCCGGTGGAACGAAAGCAGTAACTCAGACCCAAAAGCAGCAAATGGCTGTAATGATGGGAGGAATGGTATTGGCCGGCATTATGGTCATCCAACTACTACCTGAACGCATTGGTTTTATAGACGCTCTGTACGTTGCGGGCAAAATGGGTAGGCTCAATGTTGTCAACTTTGATTTTGACCTCAGTGATCGATATAATTTCTGGTCAGGAATTACCGCAGCCTTATTTTTATTTATGTCTTACTTCGGTACAGACCAAAGTCAAGTACAACGTTACTTAACGGGTAAGTCGCTTTCAGAAAGCAGACTTGGCCTCATCATGAATGGCCTTCTCAAGGTACCTATGCAGTTTGTAATACTTTTTATTGGAGTGATGGTCTTTGTCTTTTACCAGTTTGTGCAACCGCCTGTTTTTTTCAATAAAGTAGCCAAAGAACAAGTGGAACAGTCCGCATACGCTCCCCAACTACACAATCTGGAAGGAAAATATACAGCCCTATTTGAGCAAAAACAACAACAACTCTACACCATGGTAGACGGAGTGCGTACCCAAGACGAAGCAAAAACAACAACGGCTAAAAATCAAGCACTAGCACTACAAGCAGAATCTGAAGAAGTTCGTGTAGAAGTAAAAGAACTTGTAAAAACCGTAAATCCTGATGCCGAGACCAATGACAAAGACTACATCTTTATGTCCTTCGTTATGGACCACTTGCCTGTAGGAATGATCGGGCTACTGTTTGCCGTTATGTTTTGTGCAGCAATGAGCAGTACAGCCTCTGAGCTGAATGCGCTAGCTAGCACCACTACAATAGATCTCTACCAACGGAGTATCAATAAAAAAGGAACCGACACGCACTACCTCAAATCGAGCAGGTGGTTTACCCTTGCTTGGGGATTGCTTGCGATCACTTTTGCGACGTACGCATCCCTTTTTGAGAATTTAATACAAGCTGTAAATCTGCTTGGCTCATTATTCTACGGAACCATATTGGGCATATTCTTGGTTGCCTTTTATTTCAAGTCCATTAAAAGTGACGCAGTGTTCTTAGCGGCAATTCTCGCAGAAGCGTGTGTCATATGCCTCCACTATCTCAATGCCAATGGCCTTGCTATTGGTATTCTCAAAAT
>CAJXIQ010000048.1 GCA_913054375.1 uncultured Bacteroidota bacterium | reverse complement strand
TGTTTGAAAACCTGTATCACTCAAGCTCTCACTTGGAAAACGAACGAAATCAGTACCGTTCTCACTTACTTCTACATGAGCAAGTTCCAAGTAGTAGGATAAACCTACTTTGAATCCGTTTTCAAAAACAGCAAAGTCATAACCCGTATTATTCTGTATTGGATCATCAAAACGGAGTGTAACCACACCGCTATCACCAAGGCTTAAAACATCACCATCAAAAGGCCCAGTAGCACTGACACTATCTCCTAGCGTAGCAAGGCTACTTTCGGGTTGATCGATCTGTAGTTTACCACGTTGGATATTAGCACCAGAAGCCCACGCAGTGATACTCGCATCATCATTCGTAATGGATTTACTCCCAGGCTCTCCGCCTGCTCTGTCAAACTGAGCAGAGCAGGTAAGCGTGGTAAATAGGATTGCTAATGCAATAAATCTCATTGTTTAATAAATCGTTTGGTAACAGTACCTTTAGCCGTAGTTACTAAAGCAAAGTAAACTCCAGGAGCAAGTTCTCCCGTGTTTACCAATACTTTTTTAGACAATACCTGAGTATTTTCATTAGCTAGGGTACGTCCGTCTAAGCTCAATATGCGTATATTCTCTATCACGTCTTCTGCTTGCAGGTTTAATAGTGACGAAGTAGGATTAGGATAAGCTAATACTTGAACTACTTTATTTTCTTCGGTTACTGAAGCTACAAAATTTTGTGTTAAGCTCATGCTAAAGTAAGCAGGAGTATTCATACCAAAAGATCCATTGTCCGAAGACTCTAGTTGAAATCCTAACTTATGACAAGCCTCTATTCTTGCCTCCTTCCACTCTCTTAAGATATAATCTTCAGAATTGTCTTCAAAACGGAAATCTGCTAGATAGATGGTATCTGTATTTATAGTATCTGAATCTATAGTGATACTGTGCACCAATAGTCTAAAGTAGTCTGGATCGTCTCCAGATGTACCACCAAATTTCTTACTAAAACCGCTACCACTCTCCATATCTCTATATGCATAGGTAGTATTTGTAATAGACAAGGTAATAGGTGCCGGAAGTAGAACAAGACCATAGATAGACGATTTTTCTCCGTCGAGGTAGGGTCCCCTTATTTCGTTGGAAACGCCATTACTTATGAAATTCTGTTGGTGAATAGTCAGGTCTGACTCTGGAAAAGTAATGCCTGGTCTAGCCATAGAAGAATATTGATTTGTAGGCCCTGCTGTAATAGAATCATATTGATTGCTTAAACTCCATCCACTCCAAGTACCCCACTTGAAGTCATATTTATTTGAAAAAAACATCTGGTCTAGGACAAACCCTCCAGCATCGTCACTACCATTATAAAACGTATCTTCATCTAGTTGAAATTCATAACCCCCAACTCGGCTATCGCTTATTGCATTAAAATCATCCATACAGACATACTTAGGCGTATTTAGGCCAAAAGAACCTGTGTCACTACCTTCGTATCTGAACGAGATACTGTCAATAATCACACCTGTACTCATATCAATGTTAAAATCAACAAACGTCCAATCCTTTACTATGTAATCTTGACTATTGTCTGCGAAACGATAATCCGCCAGATAAAAGATGGTACTATCTACAAACTCACCCGAAAGGTATGAGCTAATAACTATATAAAGAAAGTCCTCATCATTGCCGTCATCTCCACCAAACTTTTTACTAAAACCACTACCTTGCTCCATATCACGAGCAGTGTACGTAGCATTGGTAAAGTAGGCTCCAGAAATTTCCGTAGCTTCATCTAGTTTGATATATGCACCGTTTCCTGTACTTACCATATAATTAGGTGTACGGCTTACTCCGTATCCAGTGATGGCACTGTACTGATTAGTAAAACCGGCAGTTATGGTATCTTTCATATTACTAAGGGCCCAACCGCTCCAACCTCCCCAGGAGAAATATGTATTGTTGAAAAATCTTCCATAGTGGTTAAAACCGCCACTGGAGTCTGCTCCATTGTTAAAAGTATCTGACTTGGATAGTGGCAAATTATCGAACGTGGAGTACACACGTTGATGATCTATCTGCGCGAAGGCTCCAAAGCTGAACGCAGCCATTAATACGATTAGTAATTGTCTTTTCATTTTTTAAGTTGTAATATATAGTTTATGTTAATTTTTAAAATTCTGCCTGGTAATGGGGTACTGGGTTGAGTAAAATACGGCGTATCTATAATGTTGCTTGCCACTGTTCCTATTCTAAGTGCTTTCCACTCGTAATATCCGCCTATTTCATAGAGGTTGTAGGGCTCTATGCTACTACTATTGTCACTCGTCACAAAATTTGTACTAACAGTTTGAGCATTGGCGTATATACCAAATTTTTTGTGTACCACCGTTAGGGTTAGATTTCCTGTGACTTGTGGCGTGTAGATCAACTGCCTTCCGTTTCGGGTATCGTTGGCATTTTCAAAATCATACGTAGCACTCACAAAATGCATATTTGCTTGGGTAAGCAGTTTAACTGTATTGATTTTTTTTTCATGATTGGCCGAAAAAACCATACCGTATACGACCACATTCTGAAAGTTTTTTGGAGATATTTCTCCAGCTCCCACCCACTGTATCCAGTTTTGGAAAGTACCAACATGTGGGTTTATAGTGAGTTGTATATCCTTACCGAAGCGGCTCAGCGTAGCATCCACTTTGTATCCTTTTTCTGGTTTCAAGTCTGCATTACCGAGTGCTTCTCCAGGCATATACCAGTAGAGTTCATTGAGCACTGGTAGCCGATATACTCGTTGTGCACTAGCACTCCATCGGTACAATTTGGCAATAGCACCTTCGGCTTTTAGTGCTCCGCTCATGGTGTTTTTACCATTATAAATGATTGTATTTTGGCTTAGTTCCAGTCTCACATTCTTGTATCTTTTGGCCACGTTCAGAAACACACGAGGTCGAGACCATACCGCATTTTGCTCTAAAGCTTCGGAGGAATAATTAGCGGCATCAAAGGCTACACCTGCTGTTGCGTTCCACGAGTTTTTGAAGTACTTACGTACCGAAACCGATGTGTTTACATTGAGTACTTTACTTTCTGTTTTCTCACTACTTTGTGCATTGTCAAATACAATCTGCTCAGCCCATACTTGGTTGGATGCTTCCAAAATCCAATTTTTACGGCTACGGTGCCTATACTTGTTCACCATCATCGCATTTGCATCCTCTTGTCTACTGTCATTTTTCAGAAAGAAAGGAGGAGGAATTCCACGTTCAGAACCTTGTAAGTACACTGTATTAGACCATTGACTTCTCTGCCACTTATGACCTACGGTTTGCAGTATACTTGCTTTTCTAAAATCTGTATTGGGCTGCACCTCTGCAATATCGTAGTGCTTTAAATCCACCACATTTTTGGATTGTGTGGCTATACCGCTTAAACTGTAGTACCAGCGATTCCTATGCGTCACATATTTCACATTACCAGAGTACTCCTCTTGGGTACTGGAGCTTACACCTACACGCAGCCCTTTCTTGCTATTGAGTGAAGAAAGGCGAACTGCATCTCCCATATTTTGAGCTCCAAGAGTACTTTCGTCTGATTGACCCAAGCTAAGACCGCCAAAATGCACAGCATCTATAAGACTCAGATCCATAGTACCATTCATACTACTCTGCATATTTGCCCCATTGATTAATATGGGTGTTTGCTGTGTTCCTAGTCCCTTATAACTTGGTGTACTCAAAACTCCAGCACCTCTTTTACGTATATATATGCCGCTTTGTTTTTGTAGTAGCTCAGAAAAGTCTTGCGTTGGATTTGCTTTGAGTAGAGCAGCAGAGATCAATTCTCGACCTTTCTGTTGCTTTCGCACGCTTATAGCCACAGAATCCATAGTCACATGATCACTGATCTTGCTAGAATCCTCGGGAGAAACACCCGTACCTACAACCTGTCCCATTGCTGAGAGGTGAAGGATAGATAGTATTGCAGCTAGTGCTGTTTTCACTGTATTGATTTTTTATTCTTCTAAAAAAACAATAAGCCCAGGAATAAATAAAATAAAAGTCAGGTATTAACATACCAATGGCTCTTACAGCTTTTCTTCCCGAAAGCATATTGAGTACTACACGACATAAGTAGGTCTTCTGACTTAGTTCCTGATGTGGTTTCCTTCCCGTATCGACTTTTAATATCATTACAGTGGATAGATTAACTACATCATTAACAGAACGTTACAGCTGCGGGTACAGTGCAAGATTTTCACTTGGCTTCCCTTAACTTTTGACGCACCAAAGGTAGATAAATATTGTTACCACTATAAACACAATGTACACAATTTGGTAATTTGGTGGTATTTCCCCAACGAATACACTTACTACATTTCGATTATGAAACAGATATACGCTACAGTATTTTTCAAAAGCTAAATTTACATACTTTTGCCCAACAATGGCAACAACACAAGACTTATCCCGAGGAATGTTTCTACGCTACAATGGGCAGCTATGCCAGGTAGTCGAGTATCAACACACTATGCCAGGTAAAGGCGGAGCCTTTTATCAGGTAAAAATGAAAAATGCCATCACAGGGAAATCTATGGAAAATAGATTTAGAAGTGGTGAGACAATAGATGATGTGCGGGTAGACTTAATTGAGATGCAGTATCTCTACAAGGATGGCGAAAACCTCATGTTGATGAATATGGAAACATTTGAGCAAGTAGCAATACCACAAACAATGATGGGAGACCAAATGAAATTTCTCAAAGAAGAGATGATTTTGAGTGTATACTTTGATGATGGAAACCCGATAATGGCAGATGCTCCAAACCATGTAGTGCTAGAGGTAACCTACAGCGAACCAGGTATAAAAGGAGACACCGCTAACAACCCACTAAAGCCAGCTACCCTAGAAACCGGTGCCGAAATAAGTGTTCCCCTTTTTGTAGATAGCGGTGAAATGATAAAAGTAGACACACGTACAGGTGAGTATGTGGAGCGTGTAAGATAAGCGCGGTATCTTAAAAAGTTAGAATCAAAGGGTGACTCAACTAAAGTTATTCAAATGATCGTTTATTCAAAAAAAATGAAAGTTTTACCCGTTGACGTAAATTTCTTAGGCATAACAGAAATTGAGTTGCATGCTTATGATACTTCGAAAGTAGTATTGCAGCAACTGCCTTACGAACACACCTCCAGCTACAAAAAAGGCTCAGCCAATGGACCGCAAGCGGTGTTATACAGCTCACGTTATGTAGAATATTACGATACTGAGCTAGATGATGAAGCTTATAAAAAATGTGGCATAGCTACCATAGAACCTATAGATTTTGCTGGCAAAGTAGATGCAGAAGCAATGGAGGTCATTTACCAAGCTAGCAAAGAACACCTTTCGAACAATAAATTCTTGGTCAGTATAGGTGCAGAGCACACCGTGAGTTATGGAATTTTTAAGGCTTTTCAAGAAAAATGGGACGATATTGGCATACTTCAGCTTGATGCTCATAGCGACTTACGAATGGAGTATGAAGGGAATAAGTGGTCACACGCTAGTGTGATGGCTCGAATCAATGAACTAAATCCCACAATAGTGCAAGTGGGTGTGCGTGCTCAATGTATAGAAGAAGCAGCTCTTGTAAAGGCTTCTGATAACATCCATTGTTACTACGCTCATCAAATTTGGGAAAACGATACATGGATGGATGAGCTAGTACAAAAGCTACCTGAAAAACTTTACATCACGATAGACACGGATGGTTTTGACCCGAGCATATGCCCGAGTGTAGGCACCTCAGAACCTGGAGGCCTACAATGGCATCCTACACTAAAACTACTTAAGAAGATTTTTGAACAGTGTGATGTGAAGGGTTTTGATATTGTAGAGCTTAATCCTTCTGCTTCCGATGATAGTACGGCATACACTATGGCACAACTCTGCTACAAACTAATAGGATACAAATACTGTACTTAATGAAAATTACCGTTCTTTGTGTAACACGATATGCACGTTTACCTCGATAACGCAGCTACTACTCCTATGGATGTACAGGTCATTGATAAAATGACCGAGGTGATGCATGATTGCTATGGTAATGCCAGTGCCATACACGGTCAAGGCCGTAAGGCTAAGGCCGAAGTAGAAATGGCTCGTAAAGAAATCGCAAAAGTATTAAACTGTAATGGCCCAGAAATAGTATTCACAGGTAGCGGAACAGAGGCAGATAATATGGCCTTACGCTGTGCCGTAAACGATCTTGACGTAACGCATATAATCACTAGTAAAATTGAACACAAAGCTGTACTTGAAACAGCCCAAGAGCTAGAAGCCAAAAAAGCAATAACTATTAGCTATGTAAAACTGGACCAGATGGGCAGGGCAGATTTAGCAGACTTAGAGCGATTAGCAGAGGAAAAACCAAGAAGTCTCATCAGCCTAATGCATGCCAACAATGAAATAGGTACGCTAAATGATATTACAGCTATCAGTAAAATAGCCCGCGCACACGGCTGCTATTTTCACACAGATACCGTACAAACCATTGGTCATTATTCCATAGACCTCAAAGTAACAGACGTTGATTTTTTAGCGTGTTCGGCTCACAAGTTTCACGGGCCCAAGGGGGTTGGTTTCTTATACAAGAGCAAGTCCTTACGCATACGTCCAATTATGACTGGTGGTGGTCAAGAAGGATCACTGCGAGCAGGTACAGAGAATGTGACAGGCATAGTTGGATTGGCCAAAGCACTTGAAGTTGCTAGTAGAAATATTGAAGTAAAAATAAATGCTGTACAGCGCAACAAAACTTACTTTAAGGAACAGCTTGAGAAAGAAATAGACGGCATTAGGTTTAACGGTGATACCAGCGAGCAAGGGAGTCTCTACACGATACTTAATGTATCACTGCCCCCCAATGATAATGCTAGCACCCTCCTATTCCAGCTCGATATGAATGGCATATATGTAAGTGGAGGATCCGCATGCAATAGTGGAGCAATTGGTTCTAGCCATGTGCTAGAAGGCATTGGTCATCCTACAAACAGATCTGCGGTTCGTTTCTCTTTTAGTAAATTTACAACACGCAAAGAGCTTGATTATGCAGTAGGCAAATTGAAAGAATTATATCCGTAATACACGCGAAATAAAATTGTAGATGTACTATTGCTATATACGAAAGAAACAATGAGAGCATTCGGAATATTCCTAACCTTCGTTTTTGCATTTGCAGGATGTACTTCTCAAGACAATGGGGTAAAGACCCTGAAACAAGCAAGTCTATCTAGCAAACTTCAAGAAGAAAACGTTGTACTTATTGATGTACGAACAACCGCGGAAGTTGCAAGTGGATATATACCAGAAACACGCTTTTTCCTAGACGTAAATCACGCTGAATTTGACCAACAAATAAGCGAATTAGATACTTCAAAAATATACATAATGTATTGCCGCAGTGGAGCAAGAAGCAGTAGAGCTGCAAATCAACTGATGACAAAAGGGGTCAAAAACGTATACAACCTAGATGGTGGCATCTTGAGCTATCGAGGGAAGCTAAGGCAATAAATAGTAAATCTTTCAACATTGACTAAAAGATTAAGCGGTATAATTCTAACCTTGGTTTTAGCTGTAGCAGCAATATTGCTCGGAGATTGGTTAGGTATGAATACCATTCTTTTAGCGTTGATATTGGGTATGCTTATTGGCAATATAGTTTCATTACCAAAGCCATTGGATGCGGGAATAAAGATAGCTAATGGCCGCTTTTTAGAATGGGCTATTATCCTTATGGCTTTCAGTATAAACTACGGTAGCTTCCTAAAACTTGGTTGGGAAACGATACTAATTGTAGTCGTTACTATGGTTGCAGTGCTAATCTCTACAGTATGGCTGAGCAAAAGAATGCATTGCCCCAGCAATGCAGGCTTACTTGTTGGTTTTGGAACGGCTATTTGTGGTTCAACGGCTATCGCAGCATTGGCCCCTTTTACAAGCGAAGACAAAAGTGATATGGGCATAGCGATGGCTGTGGTTAATGTGTATGGACTTTTAGGTATGATTTTCATTCCACTCCTTACTGCGGAGTGGCTTACTGATGTACAAAACAGTGTACTCATCGGTGCTAGCCTCCATTCCGTAGGCAATGTTGCTGGTGCTGGTTTTGCAATGAGCAATACAATAGGCGAGCTCGCAGTGACCGTAAAGCTAGGAAGGGTTGCCTTACTCACACCTGCCTTATTAATATTTACTCAGTTTATAGAAAAAAACGATAAAACGTCTAAAAAAGACAAATTTACGTTGCCGTACTATTTAGTAGCTTTTATTCTTATATCCATTGTTGTTTCTATTTTCCCTTTTTCAAATGACGTTTTACAAAATTGTAAACAAGGTAGTAATTTCCTGCTGGCTACTGCAATGGCTGCTATTGGTCTTAAAGTAAGTTTCAAGACCTTACTTACCTCTGGCCGAAAAGGTCTTGTATTTGGTGCGATACTCTTTGCAGTGCAATTAACTGTTATTTTAGGGTTGATGATCCTGTTGTAAGCAGCACTACTCTACTCCCAAAAAAAATTTAACTGCAACCCAATACTCAGCATTATCCGTTTTTTCTTCCCACAATGCTTTCGAACCATGCTCTCCATTTCCTGCAGGTATAAAGTGGGTCTTCTCGTCTGATTCTATGGCATCATACAATAGCTTAGTTTGTCCTTGTTCGTTTTTAGCAGATGTAAAGAATGCTGGTTTATTCAGCGTAGCAATACGCTCGTTTACGTTGACTGTACCCAGGTATTCTCCAGGACTAAAAGATAAGACGCGTTCTACATCTTCAGTTTCTGTAGCCACAATTAGAGCCAAAGCTGAAGAATAAGAACTCCCCCACAGTACTACCTTTTTGCCGTATAAATCCTTTGCCTTACCAATAGCTGCAATTATATCTTGCTTGGCATCAATATAGTCAGTAGATTTTCCTTCTTCTGCTGCACGTTTGGCTGTTTCATTATCAACCCCCTTTACAGCACCACCAGAACGCTGATCAATTGCTAGGCAGTTGAATCCAAGTGCATTTAGCTTGGGCCCTATTTCTTTGTACTCACCTCTACTCCAACCAGCCTGATGACATAGCACAATAATAGGAGCAGACTTTTTTATGTGATACAGATCTGCCGTTATTCGCAATCCATCTTCTGATTTAAAGTATAGAGTTTCAGTATATGCAGTATCAATAGCTGTTATTAAAATAGGTTCTTCTGTAGATCCTCTAAAATCTTTGCATGCTGCAAGACCAAAGAAAATAAGGAAAAGGATGCTAGTAACATTAAAAGGCATAAGAATGATTTGATACAATGTTACGATGTGCAAGCAATCAGAGGAAGCTACTCGTCAAAAATGACAAAGACAAGACGGATACCAAATAGATTTACGATACTTGTACGATGAAAAACATGATCTTCTTGTCTATTTTATTTTGCTGTTGCACTTCTCCCCAAACAGGAAATACCGACCCTAAAGAAATTAGACTTGAGATAGATAAACTTTTAAATAAGTGGCATCTCGACGCTGCAAATGCTGACCTAGATAGCTATATAGAACTAATGGATAGTACCTGCAACTATATTGGTACTGATGCTACAGAAAACTGGAAGCGCAATGATTTTGCTGCTTTTTGCCAGCCCTTCTTTGATACAAAAAAGACATGGGATTTTATCCCTGTACAAAGAGACATATACGTAAACGAAACTGGTAACACAGTTTGGTTTGACGAAATACTGGATACACATATGGGTACGTGCCGTGGCTCTGGCTCACTAGAACTCAAAAATGGCAAATGGAAACTGATGCAGTATGTTCTAAGTGTAGCTATACCCAATGAAAGTATGGACGCTGTAAAGAAAGTAAAATATGAGGCAGATTCAGTTTTTAAACTGAAAGTCAAATAGCACGATTAATAGCAAATGGCACGTTCAAAATAGCAACTATATTGTTATTCATAAACCAAAATTTGCGCATTTAGAAATAAGCATATAGCATGTCACTCTTTTCACAGCCTTCTAACCCTAACAAAAACCACCTACCACAAGACGGTACGGTAAACTACTATGGTGCAGTATTCTCGTCGGAACTGGCAAACCATTTTTATGATACACTTCTGAATACCATTGAATGGAAAAACGATGAAGCAATAATTTTCGGTAAACGAATCATCACAAAACGAGAAGTAGCTTGGTATGCAGAGGAATCATTTGAGTATACCTACTCCAAAGTGACCAAAAAAGCCCTAATGTGGACTCCTGAACTATTGGAAATAAAACAACGTGCAGAACAAGAATCGGGAGAAACCTACAATTCCTGCCTACTAAACCTCTACCATGACGGCTCTGAAGGTATGGCGTGGCACAGCGACGATGAAAAAAACCTCAAAAAGAACGGAGCAATTGCATCTTTGAGTTTTGGAGCCGAACGCAAGTTTGCTTTCAAGCACAAGAAAAGCAAAGAGGTAGTCAATATTTACCTTGAAAATGGCAGTCTTCTTATCATGAAAGGGACCACACAAACCCATTGGCTGCACCGCTTACCGCCTACTAAAAAGATTTCCTCACCCCGAATTAATTTAACGTTTCGCACCATTCTGAAATAGTTTAGAAGCCTGCAATAGACTCTAATTTAATTTATTTCTAAAATAATTGAATATATCTCCTTGAAAATGGACCGTAGTTTTACCTTTGGAGTCTAATGCATGTCAAGAACCTAAAATGGGGTCCTAGTGGACCACGACCACTGCCTCAAGGGTATAAGTCTTGGCTGGCTTATTGGGTTAAGAACTATGGAGGTGTTGCTACCATATGCACAAACAAGGAGTGCACTAACAGAGCAACTGTAGGCGGACATGTAATGCCAGTAGATGGTAAACGAAGCAACAACTGGTTTATAATTCCACTGTGTGATGATTGCAACTCCCCTCAATATAAGGAAGATTTTGTTGTGGAACATAGGCACATGGTTGGCATTAGTATACAGCTTTCATAATAAGAAACCACCTAAGGATAGGGAGGTTTAATTAATACTCTTCTTTACTTCTATCTTCGCACCACTGAGAGACATTCTTCTAATAACGCCACCTTTTACTCAGCTCAATACGCCCTACCCGGCTACAGCGTATCTCAAAGGATTTTTGAATACCAAAGATATCTCTGCCTTTCAGATGGATTTGGGCATAGAAGTCATCTTAGCACTCTTCTCTGAGGAGGGACTTACTAAGGTTTTCCATTTTGCGGAAACAAACGAAACCATAGTAAGTGAAAATGCACAACGCATAGCAGCCTTAAAAACTGACTACCTGCGCACTGTAAACTCCGTAATTGCTTTTTTGCAAGGGCGAAACTCGAGTCTTGCTCGCCAAATCTGTACCGAAAACTACTTGCCCGAAGCCAGTAGATTTAGTGAGTTAGACTATATGGACTTCGCCTTTGGCTCTATGGGTATGGCCGATAAGGCCAAGCACCTTGCGACACTGTACATAGAAGATCTCACCGATTTCATAAAAGAATGCGTAGACCCAGCGTTTGGAGTAAGCAGATATGCAGAGCAATTGGGCAAAAGTGCCAACTCATTCAGCGAACTAAACGAAGAATTAAGCTATGAATATTCGTATATAGATAACATCACCATATCACTTTTAGAGAAGAAGCTAGCAGAACAACAACCCAAGCTGGTTTGCTTATCTGCTCCTTTTCCAGGCAATTTATTCAGTGCTTTTCGTTGTGCTCAGTATATCAAAGAGCACTACCCACAGATTATCATCGCTTTTGGTGGCGGCTTTGCCAATACAGAATTACGTAGCGTAAGTGACCCTAGAGTATTCGATTACCTGGATTTCATCACACTAGACGATGGCGAGCTTCCGATAGAACTACTGCACGCATTTGCTATTTCGGATAAACCAAGCAAGGACTTCCTTTTCAAACGCACTTTTTTGCGAGAACACGGTAAAGTAGTCTACAATAATTTTTCACTTCGCCAAGACTATAAGCAGGCAGACCTGGGCACACCAGACTATGCTGACCTGCCATTGGACAAATACATCAGCGTAATAGAAGTAGCCAATCCCATGCACAGTCTGTGGAGCGATGGCCGCTGGAATAAACTTACGATGGCCCATGGATGCTACTGGGGCAAATGTACTTTTTGCGATGTGTCGCTTGACTATATAGGGAGCTACGAACCGATAGCTGCAAACATCTTGGTAGATAGAATGGAAGAGATTATCACTCAGACAGGTGAGCGTGGATTTCACTTTGTAGATGAAGCGGCCTCGCCAGCCTTGATGCGCGAATTGGCACTTGAAATTCTACGAAGAGAATTGGTGGTAACCTGGTGGACAAACATTCGATTCGAAAAGAGATTTGATAGAGACATGTGTAGATTGTTAAAAGCCTCCGGTTGTATAGCAGTATCAGGTGGTCTCGAGGTAGCTTCAGATCGTTTGTTGAAGTTAATTGACAAAGGTGTCACCGTTCAGCAAGTGGCTAGAGTGACCAATGCTTTTACGTCAACAGGAATCATGGTTCAT
>CAJXIQ010000047.1 GCA_913054375.1 uncultured Bacteroidota bacterium | reverse complement strand
ATGTTTGTAAACATCCATAGACTGCAAATACAGACGGCGTATTGAACATAGAGTCCTTGGATATGTGTGTAGTGTAATCAAGCATAGTAGGAATATGTCGACTTACCTTACCTAAAATACTTTTTTTAACAACTACAAGCGTAGTACCAGCAGGTCCCATATTTTTCTGAGCACCGGCATATATCAAGTCAAATTGACTAAAATCAAGTTGACGACTAAAAATATCTGAACTCATATCACACACCAAACTGGTAGGGCAATCGGGAAATGATTGCATCTGAGTACCACAGATGGTGTTATTGGAAGTACAATGGAAATAATCATACTCTTCAGTAATCGTGTAATCCTTTGGAATGAAATTGAAATTTTGATCTTCTGACGATCCAAGTACGTCTACAGTTCCAAAGGCTTTTGCCTCCTTAATGGCTTTTTTAGCCCAAGTACCTGTATTGGTATAGGCTGCTTTGGTCTCGAGTAAGTTCATTACAGTCATGAGAAACTGAGTACTTGCTCCACCTTGTAGATATACCACTTCGTAGCTATCATCTAGTTTCATTATCTTCTTTACCAAACTACGAGCTTCATCCATTACAGCTACGTATTCTTTACTGCGGTGAGACACTTCAATGAGAGATAAATTGGTTCCTGCAAAGTTTAATATTGCATCTGCACAGTTTTGAATAACCTCTTGGGGAAGGATGGCTGGTCCTGCGGAAAAATTATGTATTTTGCTCATAAAACTTAATTATGGCAAAACTATTTAATTCTTGTTATTTGCAACCTTATATACATTGAAAATTAAACAGAATATACGATCTAAATTCCAATCGCTTGATCATTTTTTGGATAAGAAGCTGGTTCAGGTTAGTTTACCTGGTTTTAAAGGTAAATCTATCTACCAAGTTGGTAAATTCTTTGTGAATGGCCTTTTTAAAGAAGACCTTAATTTGCGTGCATCTTCACTAGCATTCAACTTTTTCATTGCCATTTTTCCGCTCATCATTTTCCTTTTTACGCTTATACCTTATATCCCAATAGAAAATCTTGAGGAACTCATAACGGCCTTCATCGAAAAATTCCTGCCAGCAAAAACATTTGCATTTATAGATGGTACCATAGCTGATATCATTAACAATCAAAATGCGGGTCTACTATCCTTTGGTTTTATCGCAGCGTTATACTTTTCTAGCAATGGTTTTGCAAGTATGCTAGCAGCGTTTGATACTGGAGTAGCCTCGAAGTTGCAACGCAATTGGTTTGACATACGATTGAAAAGTATTATCCTTCTTTTCTTAGTAGTATCCCTACTCATAACCACAGTATTGCTATCCATAACATTTAATTACGGCTTTAATTTTCTAGAAGGTAAGGTAGCGCTGAGCGATAGGTTCATAAAATTTGCACTTACCGCAGTAGAGTATATTCTTACGGTATCTTTGGTATACTTTATTTTTAGTTCACTCTATTTTTTTGGGAGTAACAAGGGAAAGAAGTGGCGATTTTTTTCGGCTGGTAGTACGGTTGCCACCCTACTTAGCATAGTAAGCACGTATGGGTTTAGACTGTATGTAGAAAATTTCAACTCCTATAATAAACTTTATGGTTCAGTAGGAACATTGCTTGTGCTTATGATTCTCATCTATGTCAATTGTTTTGTGGTTCTTATTGGGTTTGAGCTTAATAGAAGTATCGACAAAGCTGGAGACTACAAATCTGATGTTGATACATTGGAGATTCCAATTTACTAAAAAAATGGTCACAAAAAAGGTCTAGCTGAAAGGCTAGACCTTGGTTGTATGCGGAGAAAGAGGGATTCGAACCCCCGGTACCTCGCGGTACGCTGGTTTTCAAGACCAGTGCATTCGACCACTCTGCCATTTCTCCGTGGTCGCCAGCAGAAAACTTCATTTTCTTCCTGATAAGCGGGTGCAAAAATAATCCCTTTCTTATTTTAAAAAATAAAAAGGTACAGTAAGTGAAAAAAAAATTACGAAAAGATTTACATACACGAGGATACCAGTAACTACTGGGCACTATGCCTATATTTTAGTTGGCTTAACGATTCATTCTTCTACGTTTTACTAGGAACGATGTGACTATTTTTTCTATTCCATCCGAAGTATCTGCCTCTATGTAATCTATTTTATACTGATTCAGTCTTGATTTAATATTTGTGGTATAGGCTGTCACGGCATCGACATACTGTTGCTTCACATCTGCGGGTTGCAGTTTGACTTGATTTCCTGTTTCAGCATCTTCAAAAGTCATAGGTGTATTCATGAAATCAAAGTTTATTTCGCTCTTGTGGTGCAAGGTATGGAAAACAATCACCTCGTGTTTGTTATGTTTCAGATGCTTGATAGCATCAAATATTTTTTCTAAATCCCTCCCTTTTTCAAAAAAATCTGTGAATAACACCACCATACTTCTGCGGTGTATCTGCGCTGCGATGGTATGTAACGCGTCTGCAATGTTTGTCGTCTTTTGCTCTGTTTTGTACGAAAGGTACGTATCAAGTTTAAAGAGCAGCTCTTTGTAATGTCTAGAAGATGAGGCTATTTTGGTATAGTCTTTAATGCTCTCATCAAAAAAACAGATGCCACTGGCATCTCGCTGCTTTTTGAGTATTTGTGAGAACACCGCTGTAGCCCATACAGCAAACTGCAATTTACTCAGTTCGTTTTTTTGAGCCACTTGCATACTAGGTGATATATCTATGAGAAACTGACAGCGCAGATTAGTTTCCTCATCAAATTGTTTGTTGTATAATTTATCTGTCCTACCGTATAATTTCCAATCAATATTTTTGGTGCTATCTCCCGGATTGTATTGTCTGTGTTCTGCAAATTCTACGGAGAATCCATGAAAAGGACTTTTATGAAATCCCGTTATAAATCCTTCTATTGCCTTTTTTGCAAGCAACTCTAGATTTCCTGTATGTACTATATCTTGTGGACGTATAGGCATAAAAAAAGCGGTGTATCTCTTTAACGAGAAACACCGCTCAATAATACGAATTTCTGAGGACTAGCTTATGCTAATTGTCCGTCTATTTTACCAGCAATAGTCGTTTTGGGTACTGCACCTACAATTTTATCTACTACTTCACCATTTTTGAATACCAAAAGTGTTGGAATACTTCTCACGCCGTACTTCATTGGAGTACCTGGGTTGTTGTCGATATTCATCTTACCTATTTTTGCTTTGCCCTCATACTCTGAAGCCAATTCTTCTACTAACGGTCCTATCATTCTACAAGGTCCACACCACTCAGCCCAAAAATCAACTAATACTGGAGTGTCACTGTTTAATACTTCTTGTTCAAAATTTGAATCTGAAAATTCTAATGCCATAATATTTATTTGTTTATAGATACGAAGGTAACTTCACAACCTTACCACTAACATAATCAAAGTTGATAGAGATATAAACAAAAAATTAAGCCTTGCGTAATTCTATTCTAAATCGAGTGCCTTTTCCTAAGGTACTCGATTTGATGTATATCTTTCCGTTGTGATAATTCTGGATGATCCGTTTTACCAAAGATAGTCCTAGACCCCAACCACGTTTTTTGGTAGTATAGCCAGGTTTGAATATTGTCTTTTGTTTGTTGCTAGGCACTCCTCTGCCTGTATCTACTACATCAAATTGTATTTGCTCATCTCCTACTCCGGCTATCTCAAACCGTATCTCACCTTGTCCATCCATAGCGTCTACTGCGTTCTTGCAGAGGTTTTCTACAACCCAAGCAAATAAGGGTTTGTTTACAGCAACTCGAATACCTTTAAATTTTTCTAACCCAACTATAGCTATATCCACCTTATCTGAGGTTCGTGCATTGATATACGAAACACTTTCGTCCAATACTTCTAACAAATCATAGTCTGTGAGAGAGGGTTCTGAACCTATTTTAGAAAATCGTTCAGTAATAAGACCAAGCCGCTCCATATCGTGCTCCATCTCTTTGAGCACCTTGGGTGGTACCTTTACATCACTTGCTTTTATATAATCTATCCAACCCATAAGCGAGGATATGGGTGTACCCAGCTGGTGAGCTGTTTCTTTGCTCATGCCCGCCCACACTTTATTTTGCTCACTCGTACGACTGTAGCTGAAAGCAAAGTAACTTATTGCTAAAAATAAGCCAATTACACCCAATTGGAAGTAGGGGTAAATACGCAGTTGATTGAGCAACTTGCTATTACCATAATAGATTGTAATGGTCTGACCTTCCATGTATTCTATCTCCAGAGGTTCATTCTTCTCCTTCATACCCCGTATAGTATGTGCCATGAAATCAGCACCATGGTATCCTGAGGAATCTAAATTTTTTTGTCCGTTGACGACACCTTCTGCATTGGTTAGCACCACAGGAATAGTTGTATTTGTCTCTATTATCTTCAATAGAAAATTAACATCCCCATCTAAGTCTGAGGTTGCAAGTATCCGTGTCGCATCTGCCCATGTTGCAATCTTTTCTCTTTCCCGTTCGGCTAGCTTGTCTACCAAATTATTGGTATACCACAAGGAAAAGAAACCGATAAAAAAGGCAAACACAAGAAGTACCACCTTTAGTACTTTTTTTATTTCGTAATTATTTAATCTCAAAATATTAATGTTCGAAGTTACTTAAGTCAACTTAAAATCACCTAAAAAAGTATTTTTGCCCTTGTGATTTTAACATTTGATCATCTAAGCACCACTCGACAAGCAGATCTATCTAAACCGTTGCATATAAGCATAAGCGTACATCGAGAGCACAGCATTTCCAGTTTTAGTATTCCAGGAGCCATATACCGCAATTATCAAGATGGTGATTTCGTTGGTAATAAAGATAAAGGAGGTCCCTGTAATCTGGAGACTATCACTTTTACACCTCACGGTAATAGTACGCATACAGAATGTTTGGGTCACATATCCGATGAGGATTACTTTGTAAACGACTGTATCGAAGACAGCTTTATGTTAACTGAACTACACACCTTGGCAGCTAACGAAGAAGATGCAAGATACTTAGACTTCAGCCCGATAGACTTTGATGATTTGTCTAGCGTAAAAGCTCTGATCATAAGAACACTACCCAATACCATCAGTAAACGAAACAAAGACTACTCTGGCAAAAGTTCACCCTGTATACACCCTACTGACATGGAACACATTGTAGCTGCTAGCATCTCGCACCTCATCGTTGATTTACCCAGTGTAGATCCTGAATGGGATGGCGGGGCTATGGCTTCTCACTACACTTTTTGGCAATATCCCGGTAATCCAAGATTGGATGCTTCTATTACAGAATTTGCCTTCATACAAGATGACATAAAAGATGGTGAATACTTGCTAAAACTAAATATTAGCAATTTTGAATCTGATGCTGCACCGAGTAGACCAGTGTTATATCCTATTATTGCAGGGTAAAAGTGAACGAAAAAATACTCTATTTCAAGTCTTGGGTTGCCAGTAAGTATATCAACTTATTGGGGGACAAATCGTATGACTTTAAATCTATACTCATCATTAAAATGGATGAAATAGGTGATTTGGTGACTGCTCTACCGGTATTTTATAATCTGAATATCCTCTACCCTGCTGCCAAGCAAACATTGGTATGTAAAGGATTTAATAGCATTTTTTTTAAGCATGTAGACTACGTAGATTGTGTAAATAATTTTAACGAAGTAGCTCAAAACACTTACGACCTAATAATAGATTTACGTGGAACCGAGGCTACGTTAAACTACGCTCTCAAATACAAACCCAAACTACGGCTAGACAGAGGCAGTATTCGTTTTAAAAACAAATTTAGTGGAGGGCAGAAAAACGAAATAGATACCAATATGGCCGTAATACAACCTCTGCTACAGGAGGAAGTAATCTGGAGTAACAAGGTGGTTACCAAACCACTGGAACACAGTAAAGTTGACCACTACTTGGCACTAGAAGGTGCTCTACCCTTTGTAATACTGCACCTCGGAGCAAGAGATGAAGCTCGGAGATGGCCTGTTGAGCGATATGCAGCGGTAATTACCCATATAAACAAAACCTACTCTTTACCTTGTCTATTGGTAGGCGGACCAGATGACAAAGAAATTAATAACCAGTGTTTAGCCTTGGTAAAAAGTAAGTCCAACTTAAATGTAGTTGGAGCATTTGACCTATTGGAATATGCTGCACTTTGTGAAAAAGCAGCACTATTTATTGGGAATGAGAGCGGTCCGCTACATATAGCCGCTGCACAAAATACGCCAACTATAGCTCTCTTTGGTCCTGGAGTACGGGACGTTTTTTATCCAAAAAATGATAAAAGCATAATACATCACTACTTTTTGGCAAGAAACCATGACCAGCAAACACTAGAAAATTCTACTATTTTTAGTATAAAGACAAATGAGGTTTTAGATAGCGTTGACAGATTATTAAGTTAATGCAGTATTAAACCACTATCTCTTCACAATACCATATCTTGCGTGAAAATTAGAATAACAACATTATCATGGCACAAAATTATAACATCAACACACCAAAATTCCCAAAATTACCAGGCAAAGGATTAGGCTTACTTGTATTGGGTCTATTTCTACTCATCCTCTTTGCTAAATCTACAGAAACTATACGCTCTGGGCAAGCAGGCGTGCTCTACAAGACTTTTAGCGGTGGTGTAGTAACCGAAGAAACATTTGGCGAGGGATTTCATATAGTAGCTCCATGGAATAAGATGATTATCTATGCGGTACGGCAACAAGAGGTATTTGAGAAAATGTCGGTACTCAGTAGCAACGGTCTTGAGATAAAACTAGATGCATCGGCATGGTTTCAACCAGACTACCAAAACTTGGGTAAACTACACCAAGAAAAAGGAGAAGACTACATAGATCGAATATTGCTGCCAACAATACGCTCTGCAGCCAGAAGTGTAGTGGGACGGTATACACCAGAACAGCTCTACAGTAGCAAGCGGGATGCTATACAAAAGGAAATATTTGAAGAGGCTAAAAAAATAGTGAGTTCGCAGTACATACAGTTGAATGAAATACTGGTAAGAGACGTAACCCTACCACCAACTATTAAAGAAGCAATAGAGCGTAAACTGAAACAAGAGCAAGAAGCTCTAGAATATGAGTTTAGACTCGTAAAGGCTAAAAAAGAAGCAGAGCGCCAAAAAATAGATGCTGAAGGTAAAGCTATAGCCAACAAGATATTGAGTGCATCTCTCACAGATAAAATACTGAAAGAAAAAGGTATAGAAGCAACCCTAAGACTAGCTGCATCTCCCAACTCAAAAGTAGTTGTAGTAGGAAGTGGGAAAGACGGATTGCCTTTGATACTAGGAAATCAATAAGGTAGAATAGGTCAACTATTTTGATTGAGCTTTCAGGGTAATCTGGAAGCTCTTTTTTTTATGATAAAATATCTTACTGTGAGAGAATAACACAAAATATAAGTACGGATAAAGGAGTAAAATTATTTTATTTAGGACCTCAGCAAGTAGTGTCTGCTCAGCTTCAGAACGCAATAAACTAACGGTGCGATAAGCGCTTACCATAGCCAAATTGCTGTAAATGAAAAAGAGTTCTCAGACAATCTGAGAACTCTTTTTTGGGTTGGATACAAAAGAAAACTTCTATATCAACTTACGTCTAAGGATTTTTCCTACGTTACTTTTAGGTAACTCATCGCGGAATACTACGATTTTTGGCACCTTGTAGTTCGTTAGTTTCTCACGGCAAAAGTCCCGTACTTCTTGCTCTGTAAGGCTATCGTCTTTTTTTACGACAAATGCCATTACGCACTCGGTAGTCTTCGGATCTGGTTCGCTCCTCACTCCTACCTCTAGCACCTTAGGGTGGCTGCTTACTACAGCTTCTACCTCACTGGGATATACATTAAAGCCTGAGACACAAACCATCTCTTTCTTACGATCTACTATTTTGAAGTACCCATCTTCGTCCATGATACCTATATCTCCCGTTAAGAAATACTCACCGTGCATACATTCTGTAGTAGCCTCTGGTCTGTTCCAGTATCCTGCCATTACTTGTGGGCCTTTTATGCCTATGTCACCACGCTCACCCGTAGGTACTTCTTTACGCTGGTCGTCAAATATTTTCAAATCAGTGTTGGGTATTGGCAAACCTATGGTTCCCATGCGATGGCTTCCATCCGTAGGATTAATAGTAGCTGCCGGCGAAGTCTCCGACAGTCCGTATGCCTCTAGCAATGGAGAATTAGTTAGTTCTTGCCATTTGGAAGCCACAGCGTCTTGTACGGCCATTCCACCACCTAAGGATACTTTAAGGTTAGAAAAATCAACATCTTTAAAATCGGGTTGATTTAACAAACCATTGAAAAGAGTATTCACTCCAGTAATGAGCGAGAATGGGTTTTTCTTGAGATCTTTGATGAATGCAGGCATATCACGTGGATTTGTAATCAATACATTCTTAGCTCCATAATTGAAGAACGTAATGCAATTGGCCGTGAGTGCAAATATGTGATATAGTGGTAGTGCCGTGATAACTACTGCTTCTCCGTCTTTGAATAGTCCTGTTAACCAACCATCTATTTGCGATAGCTGAGAACAGATATTGCCGTGTGTAAGAATAGCCCCTTTGCTCACACCGGTAGTACCACCTGTGTATTGCAAAAATGCCATATCCTTGTGTGTTAGGGTAACTGGAGCGGGAGATTTTCCTTTTCCTTCAGCTAAAACAGTCTTGAAAGCTATTGCCTCTGGAAGGTTAAATGCTGGAACCATTTTCTTTACGTTTTTCACAACGAAATTGACAATGTTCCCTTTGAAACCAAGCATATCGCCAATACGAGCTACTATTACAGTTTCTATATCAGTATCTTTTTGTATGTGCTCATAATTGGTCGCAAAATTTTCGAGTATAACCAATGCTTTAGCACCACTATCTTTATATTGATGCTTCATTTCCTCGGGAGTATACAAGGGATTTGTGTTTACAACTACAAAACCACACTTTATTACAGCAAACATAGCGACTGGAAACTGTAGTAAGTTGGGCATTTGTATAGCAACTCTATCGCCCGGTTGTAAGTTTGTTTTATTCTGCAAGTACCACGCAAAGGCGTCTACATTCTCTTTTAGTTGATTGAATGTAAGTGTCTTGTCCATATTCTGAAAAGCCACCTGATCGCCGTATCGGCTTATTACATCGTCAAAGACTTTGGCCAATGACTCGTATTTGTTGTTATCTACCGTATGCGGCACATTCTCTGGATAGCTTTTAAACCATGTGTATTGTTCTGACATAAGCGGTAAAAATATATTTTAATAGTCAGAACAAAAAGAAATGGGCTGAACAAGAATAGATTTTATATTTGCGGTCTAATTGCATTCGTAGTTCAACTGGATAGAATATCGGATTTCGGCTCCGAGGGTTAGGGGTTCGAATCCTCTCGAGTGCACCCATAACCACAACAGACAAAACACAATCGTTTTATCTGTTGTGGTTTCTTAATTTTACGAGGTTTTATTTTGGAAATAGCTAGCAAAAGTGCTGACAAACAACTCCATTAAACACCTCTGAGACTCAAATCTATTTGCTGAGTACTATGTATACTTATATGCGTATACTTATATGCTAAATGCTACAGCCACGAGTATTATAACTAGTATAAACAGTAGTGATAAGGCTGCAACAAGTGTCAATGACGCAAGCCAAATGGTATTAAAAATTAAAGAAGATTTAGCTTCTTTTTTATAATCAATGACTCCAGGATTACTATACTTATTGTAAATCTCTAGTGCTAATTTTAAATCTCTCCTCCTTGTTCGAGCAGATTTTATTAGCGTTATCAAACCAAAAAAGTACACAAACCTATTTCTGGCTGGATTTTTGACCAAACGATTTGCTCTTTCATATTCTCCTTTGATAAACACTAAAAGAGGGTCCTCTTTTGCCGTATCTAAAGGTGTACGTGCTCTATTGTTATTATTTAACAGTTTTTTAGTGGTACAACCGTGGGTACTTGTAATATTGTATTTTTCTAATCCGGTAGGTGAGATACCGAAGATATAGTTGTTAATCGTTGGGTTTCCCTCATAAGACATCCCCACTTTTTTGGATGGCGGTGTAGAAACTATAGCATGTTTATTTGATTCAAGTTCCGAAGAAATGTTTTCTACAGTTTCTAATTTAGTTGTTCTAACCATCCTGCTTCCATATTTCAATTTACATGACGAAATTGAAACAACTAGAACAACTAACCCTAAAAATTTATTCTTCATATTTCATTTCTAGAACTTTCTTAACCATGAGATATATGGTACTGGAACAGTGACATCATCAGGTAATAGTGTAATACTTGTAAGTGCAAATTGTAAAGCTTTACCCCTGTCTTGTGCAATTCTTATGCCTGGCATAATAAAAAACGTTGTGCTATTTGCAGAACTGAAGACCATTGAGTCAAAAATTAAGCTAGCTTTTTTGCTTAATTTCGCTATACCCCCTAATCCAATGACCAATGCTTCATTATTGGACTCTCGCCAGCCGTATCCAAGAGATAAACTTAAATTATTACTTCTATCTCCTTGCGTGATAGTCCCCCAGTGAAGTCCACCAAACTGTGAGTTATCAGGACCAATAATATACCCTAACACTCCTACTAGATTACCTATCGAGAAATGTGTATTTGACTTACTATTAAAAGCATATTTAGTTACAAGTACAGTTGGATCAGTTGCCCAAGAAGTCATCATACCCACAGTCAAATTTTTTGTTACACCGAAATGTACTTCGGGTCCAAATAAAGATAAGAGAAAGTAATGATCGCCTTTTTTATTGGGTAAAGCATTATTAGTAAAGTGGTATCTCGTTGTAAAAGGTTCTTCATTTACAGTCTTATATACATCTTCAGTTATTTCTCCATTCTCATCTTGCGTAGTTGTAGAAACATCCTTTTTAATTACAGAAATTCTATTTATCAAAGTTTTAGCAAAAATCATTTTTCCCATAGACTGAGTCATCATTTCAATTTCTCTTCCATCATCTTTTAATATTGTTCCCGTATATATTTTGCTGGAAATTAATTCGACTTCATACACCTTGGGTTGTAAAGCAATCGAGTCGTTTTGAGCTTGAATTGCATTTGTAAGAAAAAATGACAAAGAGAGGATGAAGTATTTGATTTTATTCATATAAAATTACTTTTTTCAAAAGTAACAAAAACAAACTGCTACAGCAATCGTCCTTATTTCTTTTTGAAGGTATATGAATAACCGATTTTGAATTGCTAACGAATTGTATTTTAGCAGCACTAGCTTTTTGAACGCCCTTTTTACGCCCACAGACTGCGTCTTAATCAGGTAATACAAGATTTAGATAAGTATATAGCAAATGCCAAGCCCATTGCATGAACTGCAGATGTTAAGGGCAGAGTTATTCATATGCAATGGCGCTACTAAAGTTTCAGATACAAGGATGAATATATAATCTTACTATATCTAAAACAACAGATGGCACATATGCAACTAAAAGTGTATGCATTCTGTTGTTTGTATCTGAGGTTTTTTAGCTATAAAATCATGGGTACTTTATCATTATATTCTTCAAATCCAGCTGATGAAATACGGTGGATGCAGCGAATAATCACACCATAAAAAAAGCCTCTCATTTCTGAAAGGCTTCGTTTGTGATCCCTCTGGGACTCGAACCCAGGACCACTACATTAAAAGTGTAATGCTCTACCAGCTGAGCTAAGGAATCATAGTTCTTATCGCTTAAGCGGCTGCAAACTTAGAACTAAATTCTAACCAAACAAACACTTTTAATAAAGTTTTTCAAAAGTATAATGGACCTTCACTTTATTAGCATTTAAACTGTCAAATAAGGCATGCATCTTTGGATTGAAATCTCCGATCCAAGCAAGTTCAGTGCTCTGTATATAACGGTCTTTTTGCATTATCTCAAACATTTTCATTATCATGATACTATACACTCCTTTGTTTTGATACTCGGGCACCACACCAAAAATAATTCCGCGTATTTTATTTATTTTTATCGTTTTGAGATAATAGAAAAATTTTAGCTTTCCCCACCAGTTCATATTACCATTTACGTGTTTGAAAATCTGATTCAAATCAATAATGCTTAGATAAAAGCCTACCGGCTTGTCTCCATCATACAAAAACCACAGTATATCCTCTCGTATAACGGGTTTCATCTCCATAAATAGGGCTTTTACCCTGGACTCACTGAATGGCACATAATGCTCGTGCTGCTGCCAGGCTTGGTTGTAGATGAGTGTGAAATCGCGAACAAAACGATCCATTTCCGAAATCTTAAAATGCTCTGCTCGTAGACCGCTTCTCTCTTGCAATCTATCTGTAAAACGCTTGTACTTGTCAAAATCTATACCATCTGGTCTGGCCTCACTTGTCGTTTGTTCGATTGTTTTTTGAAAACCATAGTTTTCAAAAAGTGCTTTGTAATATGGAAAGTTAAAATTTTCTTGATATGCAGGGTGTTGGAATCCCTCTACGAGTAATCCCCAGTATTTATCTCTCTCACCAAAATTAATGGGAGCCTCTACCCTAGTGTAGCCTTTCTCTTTGAGCCATAGTGTTCCTGTATCAAACATAGCGTTGGCCACATGTTGGTTATTGATGCAATCAAAAAATCCAATGCCAGCTACATGACTCT
>CAJXIQ010000046.1 GCA_913054375.1 uncultured Bacteroidota bacterium | reverse complement strand
TTTGAGAAACCCAAGTTCCTTTTCCGCCTGTAGGTTCGTTAGCCCAAAGTTGACAGGATGCTTTTACCTCATCATATACCTCGTTGGTTTTGATATTGTAAAGTGTATCAGACAAATCAGGTTTTAGAATATTGAGCATATTCTCTCTGGCCTTGTTAATCTTGTCTTGAAATTTCTTTCCGTGACCCTCATTGACAAAATAGTTTGCGTGCTTTTCCATTTGGTCAGCAGCAAGCATTTCTCCTTCTTCACTTCTTGCTTCTTCTCCGCCGTAAAGGCCTTCGATATTAGCAATAAGATCATCCATATATTTTACGAAATCATCTGCAACCTTTTGTGCTGCCTTTGCGCGATCACGATAGGGTTTCGTCTTCTCAGGTTTCTCCTTGTACTGGGCATCTAGTGCATTTAGTGTTGCTGTATTCTTTGCATCTATGTTCGCAGCTGCATTATTGAAACTTTTCTCAAAAAGATGAAAAGATTTAAGTATCTCTTTCGATACGTTAAGGGCAAGAAGTGCCATGAGTACAAGGTACATCATGTTGATCATCTTCTGCCTTGGGGACATTTTTCCTCCAGCCATAATTGTTCTTTTTAATTATTAGATTAAAATTATGATTAAGAGTTAGGACGCATAGCGTTTAACATTCCACCGTATACCTTGTTCAAGTTTTGGATATTTTGATCAAAACTTACTAAGCTATCATTTAGCGTAGCATTGATACTTGATACTTTGTTTGTTGTTTCTTTGAATGATTCAGTTGATTCTGAAAGGCTATCTAACGCATTTACAGCTCTGCCGTATGACGTATTCATACCAATTATTTGCTCGTTTGCTTTGTGTATGTTATCCGCATACTCTTTGGTTGCTACTGTAGCTCCACTTAAGTCAGACATAGAACTTACGTTTGTTGAAAGAGACTTTAGTCCTGATCCAAGACCTTCGATAAGTTCTGGTCCTATTTTAGCTTCAGCAAGCATTTGGTCTAGTTGTTGAGATACTGCGTCTCCTTGACCTAATCCGCCTTTTGCTTTTTCTTCACCTTCCATTCCCGCTAATTCTGGGTATACAAGACTCCAATCCCATTCTTCGTGTATTGGTTCGAAAGCTGATATAGCAAAAATGATAGCTTCAACACCCATACCTATAATGAGCATAATATCTGCTCCAGGATAATGTTGTATCTTAAATAGTGCTCCGAGTATAACTACTGCTGCACCTAGACCGTAGGCCTTTGCCATTATATTTTTACCTGATTTTGATTCAAAGAAGCTTGCCATAATTTTGTGTTTTTAGATTATTTAGATTGTTTTAAATTGTTATAAAAAAATTAATTTGTCAAATATATAAACGTATTTGATTTAGAAATGTAAAATATTCCTGATTAATGTTTGAGTTATAGGATTAATAGCCTGTATACTAGGATTACCTGTTGTCGTTTGCAGATCTACCTATGTACGTCTGTACACATCTGAAACCTACATACGATTTTGACGTATCTTGGTATTCATATGCTCTTGATCCATTTTGGATGAAGTAAGCTACATCTTTCCAACTTCCTCCACGCGTTACTTTACGTTTTAATGAAAGTGGTCCGTCATCATCGGCATCGTATTGGTAATCAGAATTCAAGTCATGAGTAAACTGCATGCTTGTTTCGTCATACGCTGATATGGTCCATTCGGCTACGTTGCCAGCCATGTTGTACAATCCATAATCATTCGGAAAGTAAGAGTCCGCTCGTACAGGGTACAATCCACCGTCAGACGTGTAGTTTCCTCTATTTGGCTTGAAGTTAGCTAACAAACAACCTTTACTATTTCTGGTATACGGTCCACCCCAAGGATACATATTGTTATCTCGGCCACCTCTAGCGGCAAATTCCCACTCAAATTCTGAGGGTAGTCTCCAAGCTTCGGTAATAGGCATTTCTTGTTGTGACCAGTATCTGTTTAACCATCTTGTTCTCCAGTTACAGAAAGCATTGGCTTGGTGCCAGTTGATACCAACAACTGGATAATCGTCATATTTTGGGTGGTTGTAATATTGTCTCGCCATTGGCTCATTGTACGAAAATGTAAAATCGCGTACCCATACCAATGTATCCGGGTAGATTGCTCTAGTTTTGGTTACTAAGAAGTCTGCTCTGTTAGACTCCAAGTAACTATTTCTTGCTGCTGATTGAAAATCAACGTAGGTATACGTGTACTCCAGTTTTCTGATATCCCACTGTTTTCTGTGGTCGTATCGTTCGGCTCCTTTATAGAAAAACCGGTCACCGTGTTCATCATAAAATTCTTGGGCATCCACTTCCGCTTCGTAATCCAAAATTTCATAATCATCGTGTTCATCTTCCACTTCTATGGTAGCTTCCATCTCAAAGCGCATGAAACTGTCTTTTACGTACCCTACAAACTGACGGTACTCGTTGTTGGTTATTTCCGTATCGTCCATCCACAATGCGTGAACCGAGATTTGTTTGTTTGGAGCTATATAGGTGTGAAAAATATCTTCATCACTCTGTCCAGTATGGAACGTCCCGGTTGGTACGTATACTGTTCCAAATGGTTGTGGATGGAACCAAGGACGTCTTCCTTGAACTCCTACCAACTCTCCATTATCTCCAAAGCCGCAACCGATTAGCGTCAATATTGAGATCATTACAAGTGCCTTTGCTGTATATTTCATATAAAACTTACTTTTTTAAAAGTTTGACAAATTAACATTGAAATGTTCATTAAAACAATTAAATATGTTTTTGCCATTCTTGTAGTTAACGTTATTAAAGAGGGTATAGTATTACTAGTTATTTTTTTTTCTAAAGGAAGCGTACACTTTCTCTAAAGAAATTACCTGGTTCTGAGACAGTGATTGGTATGCAGTATTTCACAAAAATCTCGTGTGTGCCGTTACTTACTCGTTGTATATTAGAAAGTGTAATGTCGTACGAGTAGCCTATTTTAATTTTGTCTCGTTGGTACCCGAGTAATATCGAGAGTGCGTCACTGTTGCCCCACTGCCTGTATGCAATACCTCCTCTAAATGTATTGGAGAACAGAGCCGTAGCACTTAAATCTATTTGTGGTTTGTACGCTCCATTGAGTAATCCGTACTTAGCTAGTATCGCTGGTTCTAGCACGAAATTCCCCATAGGCATATCTGCTCCAACTACAGTGTAGTAATGTGGAACATATTGACGGAGGATAATGGAGCCGGCAAGTCCTGCTGGTATTTTATAAAGTGGGCTATTCAAATTAGTAACAGAAAATCCTGCATAGAGATTTTTTATCTTACCGCTTGCTAGGCTGGCTACTTTGTACTGTAATCCAAGATTGAGATTGAATTCTGATTCGCTTGCACTTGTCAATGGTACATTGGGGTCTCCTGGATCTTTTGCTTTGAAATTTGGATTCTCCCATCCCCACTGGCGAGAACCGAGTCCTAAACCACCACTTATTTCGCTGAAACCTCCTTGGAGTTTTTTTCTAAAGTTAAGGTTAGCCATAAATCCGGTGGAAGCAGTGAAACCAATTTGATCATCTATGATGGTTAAACCAGCACCGATAAACTTGTCGTCTCCTTTACCAACTTTGAAAACACTATTTACATTCAGATTATATGTTACGGGAGCTACGTTTGTAAGTCCAACGTCTTCAGTAGCATCTGTACCTCTAGCTTTCGTATCGTCTCCGTAGTCTCTCCACTGATGGTGCGTAAGTCCACTTATACAGATTTCTCCCCATTGGTGTCCAGCAGCTGCCGGGTTGTACGCTTGCATCACATCTTTGAAGTGCGTGTAATAAGGGTCTTGCTGGGCGGAAGCCGCTACAGAAAACAATATTAAGAGAGCTGATAATGCTTTTTTCATGTGTAAATACTATTCAATTTAAAGTTTAGTACAAGTACAATATTAATAAAAAAATATGATAGACTGTTGTCTTTATTATCAAACAGATATTATCGTTAACTGATTTTTTGATGAACTTGCGCTGTGATGCTTCCGAAGATCTGCTTTGCTTCTTTTAGTAACTTTTCTGCTTTTGTATTTAAGTCATTCGAAAAACGATAATCACTCAGGTCCTTCGTATTGATGCGTACATTCATATATGCGCCTTCAATAGCTGTAAGGCAACAAAGTGCTCCTACTCCAGCATCGGTGACGGAAGCTGGGTTTCCTATTTCTAACATAGCGTTCAATAGTTTTTGTGCATTCATAACTGTTTGCATGACCTTAAACGGCACTTTCGCCGCATATTGACTTGATGATTCAATTGCGTTTTTGCGGGCGGCTTTTTCTTCATCGGTGTCTTTTGCCATGCGTATGGCATCTATGATGCCATTAAAAGAGCGGGTATCTTCGTCTACAAGAAAAAGTAATTCTTTTTTAAGATTTTGACCTTCTACTGCCCAGTCAGAAAATACATCAAGTTTGCTTTCCCATCCTGCTTTATTGGCAGATAGATTAGCGACCATTGTGCCAAGAGACACACCCAGAGCGCCAACATAAGCTGCGATACTTCCTCCACCAGGAGCCATACTCTCACTGGCGGTTTCAGTAGCGAGTTCTTTTGCCGTAAGGCTTATCAGCTTTTCATCATTGGCGTTATTGAGTTGGTATTCTATTATTTTCTTTTTTGGATCAAATGGGCCTAGCTCATCTAGCCCAAGCGATTTAACGGCAATATGAATGAGTTCAGAGTCAGCTACGCCAATTGAACGGCCTTGTTTTTTTAGGTAGTGCTTACCAGCATCTAGCATCGCTTGCAATGGAATAAGTCCAACTAACTCACTTCCTGTGATGCGTACACCTCGGTTTATACAGCTTTTTTGCACTTCGTCAAAAAAGGTATGTATTGGTGTGATACTAAAATTAGTTAGATTAGCACTGACTTGTGCCACATTATATTCGTCAATAAACCAACCTACTGCTTGTACAGCTTTGCAAGTGCCGGGTAGTCTCATTGACTCACCGTTTGGGCCTTTGACAATTTTACCATTGTATGGGTTGCCCTCCCGTTTTACTCTGCCAGTTTCTCTTACATCAAATGCAATGCGATTGGCTATGCGAGTAGATTTGGTGTTTAAGTTTACATTGTAAGCAATAAGAAAGTCTCGAGCTCCTATGGTCGTAGCACCACTTTTGGCACTATATATAGTCGGGCCGAAATCTGGCTTCCACTCTGGTTTTTTAATTTTTTCGAAGAATCCTTCGTATTCACCTGCACGTATTACGCTGAGTACATTTCTTTTCGTATTGGGTTGCGACGCACCATACAGGTAAGTAGGAATATGCGTAGTTTCACCAACACGTTTAGCGAGTTGTACAGCCCAATCTGCTGTTTCTTCCATGCTAATATTGGCAATGGGGATAAAAGGACAAACATCTGTAGCACCCATGCGAGCATGCTCACCTGTTTGTTTACTCATATCGATTAGTTCGCCAGCCTTCACAATAGCCTTATACGCTGCGTCTACTACTGCTAGGGGAGTTCCCACAAAAGTGACTACGGTTCTATTGGTAGCTGCTCCAGGATCTACATCAAGTAACTTTACCCCATCTACGCTCTCTATCTCATTGGTTATCTGCTTTATGATAGTTAGGTCTCTGCCTTCGCTAAAATTAGGTACGCATTCTATTAATTGCTTATTCATCGTGCTTGTTTTGGAGTGACAAAAATAGAATTCATAGGGAATAAATAGGTGTTTGAATCTCAATCAAAATATATTTGCTGCTTCGAGTGAGGTATGTATTAGAAATAGCCTATGATGGGACCCATTATCATGGGTGGCAATCGCAGCTGAACGGAACTACTGTACAAGAGGCTCTTGAGGGTGAGTTGGCTAAAATACTGGGAACCAAAACAAATATTATGGGCTGTGGACGTACAGATGCGGGTGTTCATGCAAGTCATTTTATACTACATTTTGATTATGATAAAGAATTGCCTCAGCGTTTTTTATTTAGAATGAATCAGATGCTTCCTTCTGATATTGCTATTTATGATGCTTTTGAAGTAGAAGAAAATTTTCATTCACGTTTTTCTGCTAAATACCGTAAGTATGTGTACAAAACACATTTCAGGAAAAATCCTTTTCAAGAAGGGGGTTCTCTCTTTCTCTTCCAAATGCCGGAAATAGACAAAATGAATGCGGCATGCCAGCTTTTAATGAAACAAGATGATTTTGCATCTTTTTGCAAAAGAAATGCAGACGGTAAAACAACCAATTGCGATTTAATGTTAGCTGAATGGAAAAAGGTGCAGTATGGTTTTGAGTTTCATGTAAAAGCAAACCGATTTCTCCGCAACATGGTAAGGGCACTGGTGGGTACATTATTGGATGTGGGTTATGGGAACATTTCGTTGGACCAATTGGAAAAAATAGTGCAAGATAAAAAACGAAGTAGCAGTGGCAAGAGTGTAGCTGCCAAAGGACTATATCTTGAAGAGATAGGATATAATTGGGATGAGTATAGGAAGTAAAAAAGAGGGAGCAGCATTTGACTTTCATTTAATTGGAAGAATTATAAAACTTGCTCGACCGCACCGCAAATTGCTTATGGGTGCCATTGTGCTGGTGTTAATGCTTACGGCCCTTGCACCTATTCGCCCGTATCTTATTCAACTAACAATAGACCAAGCTATTGCAGAGGGAGACAAAGAGGCTATTCTGTATTTTAGCGTGCTCATCTTCGTGCATCTGGTAGTTCATAGTTTTACTTTATTTGGACATACTTATGTTACGAATTTATTGGGGCAAAGTGTAATCAAAGATTTAAGAATGAAGGTGTTTCAGCATATTCTTTCTCTTAATTCTTCTTTTTTTGATAAAAGTAAGGTAGGTACTTTAGTCACTCGATCTGTGTCTGATGTGGAGACGATATCCTCTTTTTTTTCGCAAGGTTTTATCTCGATAGTAGGAGATCTTATTCAAATCATAACAGTACTCACAATTATGTTTGCTACCAGTTGGGAGCTGACATTGGTCTCACTTATCGTACTTCCTGTATTGCTGATTGCTTCAGAAATTTTTCGCAGAGGGGTTCGCAAGTCATTTCAGATAGTACGGCAACAAGTGTCTAAACTTAATGCCTTTGTACAAGAACAGATTGTAGGTATGGAAGTAGTTCAAATTTTTGGGAAAGAGGAACAAGAGTTTGAAAAATTTGAGCAAATGAATCGGAAGCATAGAGATGCCTATAAACGCAGTATATTTTATTATGCAGTATATTTTCCTGTGGTAGATATTCTCAGTAGTTTGGCATTGGGCCTCATTATTTGGTGGGTAGCCGGATCGCCGAGTATTGCTAGTGCGGGCCTTATCACAGCCTTCTATTTGTATGTACAAATGATTTTTAGACCGATACGATTTATTGCGGACCGATTCAATACCATGCAAATGGGTGTAGTTGCCAGTGAGCGTATTTTTGAATTGATAGACGACGATAGTTCCAAAGAGGATCAGGGGAATGTTTCACCTGCAGAAATCAAAGGTGATATCTCTTTTGATCAAGTATGGTTTGCCTACACGGACAAGAATTATGTACTGAAAGATATTAATTTTAAATTATCTGCTGGTAAGAGTATGGCTATAGTAGGTGCAACAGGAGCAGGTAAGTCTAGCATCATCAACCTCATAACACGATTATATACAGTACAAAAAGGTGAGATAAAGATAGATGGCCATAATGTAAATGACCTCGATGTAAGTTTACTACGGGAGCAAGTAGGTGTGGTCTTGCAAGATGTATTTCTTTTTACAGGTAGTATAGCGGGGAATATCACCCTTAAAGATCAGCGTATAACCAAGGAGCGTATGAATGCTGCTGCCGAAAGTATAGATGCATTGGATTTCATTAACAAACTAGATGGGGGCTGGGATTATAAGGTAATGGAACGTGGAAGCTCGTTGAGTGTTGGTGAACGTCAACTTATTAGTTTCGTACGGGCCATGGCGGCAGATCCAGGAGTACTTATACTTGACGAAGCTACCAGTAGCGTGGATTTTGAAACAGAAGAACTCATACAGAAAGCAACTAAAAAACTGATGAAGGGCCGCACAAGCATTGTCATAGCCCACAGACTTAGTACGATCAGAGAAGCAGATACAATATTGGTATTGGATAAGGGTAGGGTAGTTGAGCAAGGCAGTCATGAAGAACTATTGCAAAAAGAGGGTGCGTATCATGAGCTATATCAGAAGCAATTTGAGCTCGCTTAGGTCAATCATTTGGTGCTTATTTCATATCCTTTCTGATAAATATCCACAACATTGGTAATCTTATGGTAGTCCTTTTATTTTTGACCCTTCGATAGAATAATGGCAAGAGTAGTATCAGGTATAAGACCTACAGGCAAGTTACATTTAGGTAACTACTTTGGAGCAGTCAAAAATTTTTTAAAAATGCAGGAAGAACATGACTGCTTTTTTTTTATTGCAGATATACACTCCCTTACGACTCATCCTACACCAGCAGACTTGCATAACAATGTACACCAGGTACTTGCAGAGCATTTGGCCATGGGAGTAGATCCAGAGAAGTGTGCTCTTTTTGTACAAAGTGATGTGCCTGCTATCAGCGAGTTGTATACCTATATGAATATGAACGCATATATTGGTGAGTTGGAACGCAGTACTTCATTTAAGGATAAAATACGTACCCAAAAAAGCAATATAAATGCAGGATTATTGACCTATCCGGTGCTTATGGCAGTAGATATACTTGTACACCACGCAGAGATGGTGCCTGTGGGCAAGGATCAACAACAGCACTTAGAGATGACACGCACGTTTGCTAATAGATTTAATCATATGTACGGTACAGATTATTTCAAAGAGCCGCAAGCGTATAGCAGCACTGGCGAGCTAGTAAAAGTGCCGGGACTTACTGCTCAAGGTAAAATGAGCAAGAGTAGTGGAGATGCTGATACCATCATGTTTGACGAGGATGAGAAAGGTCTACGCAAGAAAATAATGCGAGCTGTCACAGATAACGGACCTACCGAACCAGGAGAACCAAAGAGTGAAGGGCTTCAAAACTTATTTGATATTATGGAACTTGTCTCAGACAGAAGTACCATCGAACATTTTGATGCATTACATACCGAGGCAACGATACGCTACGGAGATCTCAAAAAACAACTGGCAGAAGATGTTGTACATTTTGTGGCGCCCATAAAAGAGAAGATAGATCACTACAAACAAGATACGGCTGCATTGGCAAAAGCAGCTAGGATAGGAGCCGAAAAAGCGAACGAAAGTGCAGAGAAGACATTAAAAGAGGTACGAGAAATAATCGGATTTAAGAAGTTTTAATAACACAATAGACCAAACCATAATTAAACCATAAACCATGCATATAGCTATAGCAGGAAACATAGGAGCAGGAAAAACAACACTGACCAAGCTTTTATCCAAGCATTACGACTGGGAACCACATTTTGAAGCGATGGATGACAATCCATACATTACTGATTTTTATGACGATATGACACGTTGGTCATTCAACCTGCAGATCTATTTTTTGCATACGCGTTTTGGTAGTTTGATACAAGCTAAGAATAGTCCTAAAACCATTATTCAGGACAGAACGATATATGAAGATGCGTACATATTTGCACCGAATTTACATGCGATGGGCCTTATGAGTACAAGAGATTTTGATACATATCAAGCTTTATTTACGAATATCAAAACCAGTGTGAACGCTCCCGATTTAATGATCTATTTGCGTAGCTCCATTGGTAATATTGTTAGCCAAATACAAAAACGCGGTAGAGAGTATGAAGATAGCATACGCTTGGATTACCTTAAAAGGCTAAACGAACGATACGAAGCTTGGATTAGTACATACAAAGATGGGAATTTGCTTATTATAGATGTAGATGATATAGATTTTGAAAATAATCCAGAGCATTTAGGAGAGATCATCAATAAGATTGATGGTGAGATTAATGGGCTGTTTTAATTAGAAGTGTTCTTCACACAAACTCATTATTCCACAAAAAAACCGATGCCAAAGCATCGGTTTTTTTTGTTATTTTTTATACTCTCTCAAGCAGTTTTAGTATAGTCCAAGCGGCCTCTTCGCCTTTGTGCCCATGAGTGCCACCGGCACGTTCTATTGCTTGTTGCTGCGTGTCTGTAGTGAGTAGCCCAAAAGCTATGGGTATAGTGTGTTTTGTTATCGTATTGCTAATGCCATGCGCTACGGCATCACAGATAAAATCAAAGTGTCGTGTTTCTCCTTGTATAACGACGCCAAGACATATTACCGCATCGAATCCTTCAGCGGCTAGCTTGTTAGCTCCATAAATGAGTTCGTAAGAACCTGGAACATCCCAAACCTCAATATTCTCCTCCGCTATACCCGCAGCTTTAAGCGTGCGTATAGCACCAGACTTGAGTTCTCCGGTGATGTCTATGTTCCATAAAGCGGTAATGACACCTATTTTAAAATTAGTATGGGGAAGGTTGATTTCCCCATTCAAGAAAGTCTGGTTAGTGTAATCGGCCATTATTCGGCAGAAAGCTTAGCTTCTACGCGAGCAATCCTAGTTTCTACTTTATTTGCAAATCTACTATCAGTGTAGTTTGATTGCAGCTCTTCGTAGGCAGATTTGGCATCGTCAAATGCTCCTGCTTCCTCGTAGGCAATACCTGCTTTGATAAGTGCGTATGGTGTAGTGATCATATTGTCTCTCATGTTGGCAGCCTTCATGTACATGTCACCTGCTTTTTCATACTGTTCCATTTCTGAGTAGCAATCGCCTTTAAGCGTTGTAACCTGTGCAGCCATTATCTCATCGTCCATAGTTACATCATCGAGGTAATCAAGCGCTTCTTGAAATTCTCCTTTTTTTAGCAATATTGTACCTGCATAGTACGCTGCTCTGTTGCCTGCACTTGTGGATCCAAAATCGTCAGCAATGTCTTTCATTCCTAGATTTAGTCCGTCTCCGTTAAGTGCTTTGTCCATAGAGTCTTGACCGAAATAGCGTTCTGCCATATAGAGGCTTTCGCTGGCATCGGTCTCCATTGCTGGCGCATAAGAGTTCGTGTAGTAATAAATACCACCGGCTAGTAGTATAAGTGCTATACCAGCTATCATAACGTTGTTTTTATTTGTTTCCAAAAACGCTGAGATAGACTGTATGCTCTGGTTTTCTGCTGATTGTTCTTCTGTGCTCATTTTCTAATAAAAGGTTGCAAAAGTATACTTATTCCACTATAAATGGATAGTCGGTTTGATATACATCTGTATATAACTCAGATATATCTGGGAAAGGAGAATTTTCTGCGAATTCTGCTGAATCTGCAACTTCTTGTTCTACTTCTACTTCCATAGTATCCAATTGCTCTTGAGTCATATACTTTTTAGATAATATTGTTCTTTTAACAACCTCTAATGGGTCTATCTCTTTGTACTCTGCTACTTCGTCTTTCGTTCTGTACTTTGCCGGATCAGACATCGAGTGACCTCTGTATCGGTATGTTTTCATTTCTAAAAATGTTGGGCCGTCACCACGTCTTGCTCTTTGTAAAGCTTCATCAACTGCTTCAGCAACTTTGATAGGATTCATCGCGTCTACTGGACCACAAGGCATTTCATACCCCAATCCAAGTTTCCAGATGTCTGAATGGTTTGCAGTTCGATCTACAGAAGTCCCCATCGCATACCCATTATTTTCACAAATAAAGATGACAGGTAATTTCCATAACATCGCTAAGTTAAATGCTTCGTGTAAAGAACCTTGTCTCGCTGCTCCATCCCCAAAACAGGTTAAGGTAACGCCACCAGTACCATTGTATTTATCGCCAAAAGCCAGTCCTGCACCTAAAGGAATTTGCCCTCCAACAATACCATGTCCACCATAAAAACGAAATTCTTTAGAAAATATGTGCATCGATCCCCCCATTCCTTTAGAGGTACCTGTCGCTTTTCCAAACAATTCAGCCATTACACGCTTAGGGTCTTCACCCATTCCGATTGGTTGTACGTGGTTTCTGTAGGCGGTAATCATTTTGTCTTTAGACAGATCCATAGCATGGAGTGCTCCTGCTAAAATTGCTTCTTGACCGTTATATAAATGTAAGAAACCTCTTACTTTTTGTTGAATATAAACAGAAGCTAGTTTGTCTTCAAATTTACGCCAAAAGAGCATGTCTTTATACCAATCTAAGTAGGTTTGTTTGGTGATTTTTTTCATTCTTTATAATTCTTATTTTGCTACTAAAATAGCAATCATATGTATACAATTGAGCAACAAAAATAACTGTTTTAAATAGAATAAAAAAAAATGATTTTAGACATTTAACTCAATCGTTTTCGGAGGCTGTTTATTTGTCTTTGGCAATGACTAGAGTAGCTTTAGCTCCTGTTGCTAAATTCCACTCATTAGAAGATATAAGCACCCCCGCATCGTTATAAACTTTAAAAGCAGCCGTATTTGGTCCTGAACTTCCCTGATTCAATGCTTTAAAAGCGATTCTATTAATACCAATATCTAAAGGGATGTTGAATTTTTGATAACTTTGCTCAAGAATATACCAAAGAGTTTGCTTTTGAATTTTTAGCTCAGGGAACCTTATATCCGGATGTTATCGAGTCTATTTCATTTAAAGGACCCTCTGTAACAATAAAGTCTCATCATAATGTTGGAGGTTT
>CAJXIQ010000045.1 GCA_913054375.1 uncultured Bacteroidota bacterium | reverse complement strand
CCGCCACCGACCTCCATGCCGTTAATGGCCATATCGTATGCATTGGCTTTCACTGTACCTGGATTTGTTTCCATTTTGTCTCTATCTGCCGGTATAGGTGAGGTAAATGGATGGTGCATTGCGTGCCATCTGTCACTCTCTTCATCGTGCTCAACCAGTGGAAAATCTACTACCCAGCAAGCGGCAAATTTATCTTTTGGGCGTAGGCCTTCTAACTCGCCTATGTGTAGTCGCAGTTCATTCATTTGTTTGCGTACTTTGTCCGTGCCTCCACTGAGCACGAGGATAATATCGTCTGCTTTACTCTCGCAGGTATCTGCCCATCCTTTTAGTTTGTTTTGGTCAAAAAACTTGTCTACCGAAGACTTATAGGTGCCGTCGGCATTTACCCTGCAGTAAATAAGGCCGAGGGCTCCTATCTGCGGCCGTTTTACCCAATTAGTAAAGGCATCCAATTCTTTTCGCGTGTACTTATTCCCTCCGGTTACGTTTATGGCTACTACGCTTTCGGCATTGTCAAACACACCAAAACCATTCCCTTTTGCTACAGCATTTAGGTCAGTTAGTTCCATTCCGAAACGCATATCTGGCTTGTCGCTACCAAAGCGTCTCATGGCTTCTTCGTAGGTTAGTTTGGGTATATCGCCTAGCTCAAGGTCTTTTACGGTTTTAAAAACCGAGCGAATCATCCCTTCGAACGTATCTAGTACATCATCGCGTTCTACGAATGACATTTCACAGTCTATTTGAGTAAATTCGGGTTGTCTATCTGCTCTAAAATCTTCGTCTCTAAAGCATTTTACAATCTGGTAGTATTTGTCTAGTCCGCTCACCATAAGCAGTTGCTTGAATGTCTGTGGACTCTGCGGAAGGGCATAGTATTGGCCTTCGTTCATTCTACTGGGTACTACAAAGTCTCGTGCTCCTTCTGGCGTAGATTTAATAAGATACGGTGTTTCTACATCGATAAAATCTGCATCATTCAGGTAGTCGCGTACGGCCTTGCTAAGTCTACTACGTAACACGAGTTTTTCTTGGATAGGATTTCTACGGAGATCGAGATATCGATACTTTAGTCGTATTTCTTCGCCACCATCTGTATCGTCGTCTATGGTGAAAGGAGGCGTAAGTGCTGCGTTTAGCACTTCAAATGCGGTTACTTTTATCTCAATATCCCCGGTGGGAATTTTATTGTTTTTGTTACTACGTTCTATTACCTCACCGTGCACTTTTATCACAAATTCGCGTCCTAGTGAGCGAGCGCTATCGTTTAGGTTTTTGTCTTGCTCCTCATTGAAACCGAGCTGCGTGATGCCATATCTATCTCGCAAATCTATAAAGGTCATTGCTCCAAAGTCTCTGCGGGTTTGTACCCATCCACTCAAGGTTACCGTTTGGCCTATATGTGCTTCTCTTAGCTCTCCGCAAGTATGTGTTCTGTGCATTGTGTTGTGTTATTGTATGACGGGATACAAGAATATCGCTAGACTCTCCGTGTATTCCATTTAATTGGGGCAAATTTAACCCGAATTATGTGTTAGAAAATCGTAGTTTGCGATAGAACTAACGACGCACCAAAAACGAGGAGTGAATACTATAAAAACTACCTGTTATACCTCTCCTGTAGGCGAACTATTTCTGGCTAGCTATGGGGATGACCTATGCATAGCCGACTGGCGATGCCGAAAGATGAGGAGCACGCTGGATGCCCGCATTAAAACAGCGCTTCATGGAGAGTTTGAGGAGTACATGAGTCCTGTTCTTTTAGAGACTATACAACAGCTCGATGCTTATTTTAAGGGTGATCTAAAGGAGTTTGATCTTCCTCTGCAACTGGTAGGCACTTCGTTTCAGCAGCGGGTATGGTCAGCACTCAATGCTATTCCTTACGGCCAAACAGAAACATACTTGGGCCTGTCTAAGCGACTGGGCAATGAAAATGCCATACGTGCTGTGGCAACGGCCAATGGAGCCAATGCCATTGCTATCATTGTACCGTGTCACCGTATAGTAGGAAGCGATGGGAGCCTAGTAGGCTATGCTGGCGGATTGCCGGCAAAAAAAGAGCTACTGGCCTTGGAAAATCCCGACAGAGGAAGGCAACTGGAATTGTTTTGATGTTGTGTTGATTGCGCTTTAGCTATGGCAGTATAGTGCAATACTGTTTTTGGCAGTAATAAATCCTTACCTACTTCTACCTGTTTCGTAACTACAAGCATCAGTATAGTTAGGAGTGGGATGTGGACCATTTATACTATTATTCATCTAAAAGCCCATCTAGGAAATTATCTAATCCTTTCGCTTTTGCCACTTCCAAGGTCTTGTTTCCGGCGGTTAATAATTTTTTAATATTTTCGGGTGATGCATCGGACATGTTAGCAGAATAATTTTGATGCTCTTTTGGTGTGTCTATTCGCATGTAGGCTCCAGGGTCATTTGGGAGCAGCGTCTCATAGATCTCACTCATTTGAAAAGCTACTGTATCAATACTTCCATCCAACATAATATCTGGGATGCTTTTTGCCCATTTCAAGAGGTTCCATTTGGCACTTCTTTCTTTATTTTTGAGTTCAAAGCCTCCTCCTCCAGTACCTATGGATAAAATATACATATGACTTGCTGAGGGCTCATTATTGTTTCTTTCTTTAAAGTGGGTGTTTCTAGCTTCCGCATATGCACACATAGTTGGGTTATTGGCAATTACTCCTCCGTCTAAATTTATCATGGTAGCCAACGCTTTATTTGCTTGGCTTTTTGGTGCAATATTTTTTATTCTTGCTGGAGGGAAATAAGTTGGAGCTGCGGATGTTGATCTTAAAACATCTCGTACATAAAACTCTCTTTTAGAGGTGTCTTCATTGCTAGTAAAAAAGTATGAAGATCGGGTAGTCATGTTATACGTTGTAATAAGGCATGGTTTCATTAATTGACTGATCATCAGATCTCCAAATGTCCGTTTAAGTATATTTTCTAAATTTACAGGGCTAAATAATGTAGCATTTATTAGCCCCCACAACCTTCTCAAATCACTGATTTTCGATGCGTTGAAAATAGTATAGCCTTCTTTTGCATAGAATGCTAGTGCGTCTGCAGCAGAATATTTTGCTTTGGAACTATTGTCATCTTGAGGGGTTAAATAAAGAGCTGTTAGGATTCCTCCAGTGCTGGTTCCTGAGATAAAATCAAAGTGATCGGCTATGGTGGTTCCAGGCCTTTTTTTTTCAAGATATTTTTCGATGTAATCAATAATAGTTGCTGGGATAATGCCTCTAATTCCTCCACCATCCAAGGATAAAATGCGTACTTTTTTCTTACTTTCCATAGTTTTGTTTGTGTTAACTTTCTCTATTAAATTAGATACGATGAATGAGAATGGGTAAAAGATACAAGCTGTTCAAGTAACTTGTATAAATCGATTCTAAGGATAAATCGGGGCAATTGCAACTGTTACGCCTCGTAGCTAATCAATATGACTGTATCTTTACAGAAGGCAAACGTAGAGGCATTTAACTTGTCATATAAAGTGAAAAACGTATCTGTAAAGTAGCTCAATTTAGCATTAAGCTAGCATATTATGATGGCCATGTAGGGTGTGCCAAGGGCTACCCTAAATCATCCAACGTGTATCCATCTCTCACATACGGATAACGTGCTTCTTTTTGAAACGAATAGTACGTATTGAGACCACTGATGCCGGCAACAGCATGTGATCCGAGGTCCAAGTGTCCTGCGTCGGCCATGGCTCCGTCTGGCAGTAGGATATGTTCTACTTGTCCTATGATGAGGCTGGTGCCGTTTGCTTCTATCGGTACTTCTTGCTGAAGAGTCATGCCCAGTTTAATGGAGCTTTCCTTTACAAATGGAGCCTTGAAATCTGCTAGATACTCCGGAGTAAGGCCACTCATGTCAAATTCGCTGGTGCCGTTGTCTGCTTTTATACTGGTGTAGTGGGCTTCTTTGGTAAAATGGGTATGCACAAAGTTGATGGTGTATACACCTGTCGCTAGTATATTTTCGTGTGTATGTCTTCTCACATCTCCGCGTGGTCTTAGGATAAAACCAAACAATGCAGGATTGCTGCCCAAGTGCACTACGGAACTAAATATGGCCAAATTCTCGTTACCGTCTGCATCTACAGTGCCTATGAGGTTGGCAGGTTTGATGCCAGACAGTGAGTTGATAAGGTTGAGTCGCTCTATGCGGTTCATGGTTGCGATGTCTGTTTTGGTGATGTGCATAGTGAGATAAACGGTTAGGAACGGAGATTGTTTAGCAAATCTGAGTACCGAATAGGTGTAGTATTTTTATACTTGGCTATAGGACATTATACGCCAGTTTAACGTAAATAATTGGCAAGAAAAACAGAACGTGATACTCCTTGGGGCTAGGAAAGCTTGCCGCAGTGAGAGGTATTGGAAAACAAGATGCTTAAGCGATTTCCTTTACAAACTCGGCAAAGACTTCTTTGTGTTTGTCCAAATCCATGTTGGCAGAGAGTGCTACACGGGCTATGTAGTCCTTGTCGCCTTCTTTGGTAGTGCCTTGAGTAGATGTAGCTGGTATGGTCCAGTAGCACCCGTTGAGTTGACCGTAGCTTACACAGTACTTGCTCTCGTTGGGTATCTGGGTGATCATCTTGCCAATAAGCGTATGATTTAGTTCTCGTTTGTATGCTTCTCTTTCGGCTTCGGAGTTTCCTTTGGTAGGCAGATCGAGTGAAAATACCGAGGGGGTAAACCCTTGCTCTGCGAGTTCTTCGGATACAAAATTGATTTTTGCCGTAGGCAATGTGGCGTGTATGAAGTTTACAAAGTCGCGTGTGTTGCTGTAGGCTTCTGCTATTCGCTGGTTCATAGACGGCAGCTGTTGTGCGAGCAGTTCATACTGTAGGTGGGTAGCTTCGTTATCACAGAGGTTCAAGTGCAGTTCTATTTTAGCCATTGCATCTTCTGCTTTTTTGTTTCCTACTACATAGCCTGCTGTACATTTTCCGCCACTGGGAAATTTAGATCCACTGGCATACGAAAGGGCTCGTACGGTAGAGAGTATTTGGCCTTCGCCCAAGAAAAGTACATTGGGGCAAAACGTTTGGTCGAGTATGAATACGGGGTCTGTAGCTACTGTACCTGTAGCGGTTTTACGTTCTTTGGCCAGTGTGTCTCGTAGTGCTACCAAATTGGGCACTTCTACACGTGGGTTGGTAGGTATCTCGGCTATGATATACGGAATAGCATCTTGGTGTGCTATCTGTGTTAAAACGGCATCTATGCTTTGTACCATATCGTTTTCTCCATCCACTGCTAAGTCTACTACTTCCACATTGTCTATGCAAGCAGCTACTCTTCTTGCTTGGTCATTGGTGCCACCATAGCAGTTGGTAGGTACTACAAATTTTATGGCCTTCCCTGCATGGTTTTCGTTGGCATGGTGCACCAGTCCCATCATTATGGCATACTGTATAGACAACCCACTAGAACCTACTAGCGCGGTTGTAGGAGCACCGGTTATTTCTTGTATCGATTTCACAGTACTTGCTTTATCAGCGATTGCACGGTTATTCGGTTTTTCAGAAGATTTTCCTACGAGTGCATTTAGAGCAGCAAGACAATTTACGGGTGTCATTGCGATGGTTTCTCTTCTACGTACGTGCTGTATGTCTGATATATAGCTTTCATTCTGCGAACCATTTGCGAGTAAAATGCTGCCAAAATGTGGGTGTAGGTTTACAAAGAAGTCAACCGTATCATTGGGAGCAATGGTAGACATATTGTTTTGCTGGGATACGAAGATAGTGCTGCCGTCAAAAGGAGGAATGGTATCCACAGATGCTACGTGCTTTACCTCAAAGTTGTAGCCGTATACACTCTTTATTGTTTCCGCATCAAAGGAAACGGGTAGTTCGTCCGTATAGACAATTTGCGTTTTCTTGTTGTCCAACAGGTTTTTTCTTAGCACGGCAAGAATAGGTGTAGTCTGAGAAGAAAAACTGATGACACTTGCTGGTTTTAGTTGGTTTATGTCTGCAATAGCCCATTCCAAGAGACACGATAGGGGATGACCTAGTCTGATGTAATCGTATGCAGTGGGTAGTTCGGATAGTGCTGCAGTACTTGTATTGTTGGTTTTGTATAGCTGCTTAAATTGATCGATGAACTGTGTTTTGGCCCGCGACTCATCATAGATATCAAGACGGTGCGTGGTAAGGCTTAACCAACCAGTTGGCATATTTTTCAGTATATCGGTGATATAATTCAGTAGTGTATTCCCGTGTGTTGTGTTCATCTTTGTGTAGGGCGAAAATATGCATAAATTGAAAGACTTAGCGAGGTAAAGGATATGGTGTTATAAAACAAAAAATAGCGGCTCAGGCAAATGCCCAAACTGCTATTCTCAGCTTACTAATTATCAATCATCAAAGCAGTTAAAGTTGCATTGATGATTGATGCTACTTTGGAATGACTTATTTCAATTCCTTCAATAAGGTATTGGCAGCCAGCTTGCCTAACTCGTTAGATGCTAGTGGGCTTGCTCCTGTGATTAGCTTTCGGTCTACACATACGGTAGCATCAGATGCTGTATTTACGATAGTAGCTCCTAGGTTTTGTAGTCTTTCACTTACTCCAGAACGCATTTGACCAGGAAGGTAACCAACCATTGGCGTCTGCTTGTCTATAGCATCGGGGAATACCGCCATGTTGTAGCCTTCGTAGATAAAGGTCTGATCATCGAGTGCAGTAGATAGAAAAGACCCTGGTCCGTGACACAGACTGATGGTAAATAAATCATTGGTATGTGCCCATGTCAATGTTTTGCCTACGTTTCTATCTTCGGGAATGCCGATCATCGCTCCATGTCCGCCAGGAATAAATACCGCAGCATATGATTCACTATTTTCAAATGAAGAGTCAACAAATTCGGATAGATTCATTGGATTTTTAAAATCACTTTGCAGTTCTGCGTAGATTGCTTTCACGTTCTCATCTTCTTCTGGGAATGCCCACATTTCAAAAACAACTGGCTTTCCTGTAGGAGTAGCAATTTCAAAATCAAAACCTGCATTTTTGAGGTGCAACATAGGAAGAAGTGCCTCTATAGGATGATTTCCTGTAGAAAATAGTCTGTCATTTTGCATTTTCAAGTCTTTATTTTCCGTGAATATGACCAATATCTTTGATTTACTTCCTTGGTATTTTTCGTATGCAATGTTTTCAAAATCAGTTTTTTGCACGGTGGCTAGCATTAAAGCAAGCGTAGATGGACTGTATGAGCCATCTGCTTCTAATTTTGGTCTGGTGGTAACGTATAGTGCGATGCATGCTACTATGAGGAAGCCTACTAATCCAATTAAAATTTTTTTCATGATGTTATATTTATGTTTAGTTTCTTACTTAATTAATCGATCTCTGTCACTAAATCTGCTCTGCTTTTTCTGACCTTCTTTAGGTTTGCTAACCAGTCTTTATCAGCGTCTCTGTATCCTAAGGTAAGGATAACACAACTTCGTAGTCCTTTTTCTTTAAGACCCAATATTTCGTCAAGAGCTGCAGGATTGAAACCTTCTATTGGGGTGCTATCTACAGCTTCAAAAGCCGCCGCTGTTATCCCCTGTGAGAATGCTATATACGCTTGTTTAGCTGCGTGGTTAAAATTCTCTTCCTTATCTTTTTGCGGGTAGTTGTCAAGCAGCATTTGACGGTAATTTTCCCATCCTTCGTTTTTGAAACCACGTACCTCATTGGTAAGGTCAAACATTTTATTTATACGTTCTGCAGTATAGGTATCCCAAGCAGCAAAGACCAATAAATGCGAACAATCTGTAATGACAGATTGATTCCAGGCGATGGGTTTGATCTGCTCTTTTACTTCTTGGTTTGTGACTACAAATACTTCGAAAGGTTGTAGCCCGCTTGAAGTAGGAGCGAGTGAAATCGCTTCTAAAATGGTGTCAATTTTATTTTGTGATACTTTATTGCCGTTCATTGCTTTAGTCGCATAGCGCCAATTCAGTTTGTCTAATAACTCCATAGGATAATATGGTGCAATTTTAGCACGTCACTAGGGTAAAAAAATTACCCTATGATAAGAAAGTTATTTTTTCGTTTTAGTTACACGAATGCGACTCAGACTTTGTTGGGTAACACCAAGGTAGGATGCTATGTGATAATTACGCGTATACTGCTCTATATCTGGGTATTGCTCTAGGAATAGATCATATCGTTCCTCTGCAGTCAATTGCATTTGATTAAGTATCCTTTTGTGCAGACTTACCACATGACGTTCTAAGTTGTTCCGTTGAAAGGCCTCGAACTCGGGAAAGAGTGTATGAATGTCATTCAGTTCTTGGGTGTTAAAATCTATGACCGTTGAATCAGACAAGCACTCAATGTTGAGTGTTGCTAACTCTCCGGTGTATATGGCAATAAAATCACTGATCCACCAGTTTTTTACAGCAAACTGAAGGGTGTGTTCTTTCCCATTTTTGTCTACGCTGTAGGCCCTCAGGCAACCGTCTGTAACAAAGAATGTCTTCTTCACGTATTGCCCTTCTCTTATGAGCGTAGATCCTTTGAGTACTTTTGTTTCTTTCGCAATTGTAAAAAGATGCTTTTTCGCTTCTTCACTCAACGGCATCTGATTCTCTATTTTTTGGATTAATTTTTCCAATGGTCAATGATAAGATTTTAAACGAGTTACTGCAACTATTTTAAAATGGTCTGATATGGTTGTACTTTGTCTCAGGTACAGCTATAGCTATTCATTGTCTTGTATAAATTTATTTTCACAGACCCATATCTTCCGCGTAAAGAATGACTTTCCCCTCTTAACGACTGTACAATAGTCGATCACTTGCAGTCCTGCGGCGACAATAACAGATTCTATATCGGCTATAGATACAATAATCAGGCGGTCAGATAAAGTAGCTGTGGCTGTAATTATGTGTGAGGCAATGTCTTCTTTGGTAATGCTATAGAGATTATACGGAAGGTCTATGATTGCTGCGTCATACTGCTGCTCCAGGTCTTTTATATCGGCGTGGTAAAGGTGAGCAGTATACGTATAGTATTGCAGGTTTTTAAGTGCTTGTTGATAGGCGCGTACATTGATATCACAGCCATCTATATGTATTCCAGATATGCATGCCTCAAGCATCACCGTACCAACACCGCAGCAAGCGTCAAGCAGTTTACTGCCGGGGACTCCTTTGGATGCCATGGTAACTAGGGTTTTAGCTATGATAGTTCCTATGGAGTTGCTGAAAGAGTGAGGTTTCTGTCGGTGCTTATGCCATGCTACATTTTCTTTCTTTACACTCCCAAAATGCCATATATTGTCATAGTGGCACAGTGCATAGGTGATGATTGGATTCTCAAAATCTGGTCTGCCTTCTATGCAGTACCCAATGTCTTTTTGCTTTTCTCGTCTGTCATATTTAGGAGTGTCGTCTCCATCCAAGATGAGGTATTCTACTTTAAAATCGTGCAGCTCTATGTGTTGTTCTTTGATGCGGGACAAAAACGTGGTGTAGTTGCTTGCCGATGCAATGATATCTAGCCTGAGCTTTATGAAGGGACTAATACTAGGGTCTAATTTACGGTCTGAAAACAGCAGTTTGTTTGTCATTTTCGCACCAAACATTTGCCTACACTCCATCTTGCACAATTCTTCATGGTGGTAGTCGTAGTTAAACGTATAGATGAAGCTACTGTTGCTTGTTTTTGGTATCACTTCGGGATTGTTTTATTTATGTAGCTAGTTTGCTGAGGTGTGTTTCAAGGTCAACTAATTTATTGGTAATGTTAGCTTTGATTCGCCTAAAGATCAATTTTTTGATGAGAATAAAGGGGAACCGTAAGCTAAATTGGTAGGTGATTTTGATGGAAGTTCTATTTTCTGCTAATTCGGTGTAATCCCATGTACCTGTGAATGAAACGAAAAGTGAAGATCGATTCAACATGTGTATGGAAATCTTATTTGGCGGGTCGAAGGATATGTACTCTGTATCCATTCGAACTCCTTCCGATGATTCGGTATATACATTGGCTCCTTTTTCCAGAGTACTAAATCCATTTAGAAATCCAATTGATTTCGTCTGTTTGTCCCATGTCGTCCTTTTAGCAAAATCTTGGGTAAAAGCAAAGAGCCAATCACTCTTCCTATTGATTATTTTTTCTGCAGAGATGGTGTTTTTCACTTTCAATAGGGCTGGATTGGGATACAACTATAATTAGATACAAAATTACCCAAAAGAAGAGCTGTATCCAATGTGCGAGATGAAGTACTTTTGAAACATCAATAGGATGCATCGCAATTTTAATAGTTACTTGCTGGATCTAACACAGGCCTCTGCTTGTGAAGAGGTCAAAATTATTCAATCCTTGTGGAGTGGTTATGGTACGATTTCGCGGTTCAGGTTAGAAGACGCTGAACAGAATACCGTGGTAGTAAAATGTATTTCGCCATCCAAAGTAAAAGCACATCCAAGGGGGTGGGATACCGACAAGTCGCACATGCGAAAGTTGAAATCTTACGAAGTAGAAACACATTGGTATAACTATTTCAACCATTTTACTAAAGCGGCGTGTCGCACTCCAGCGTTTCTTGGGTCATATAGAGAAGAGGGAAATCAGTGGATTGTGTTGGAAGATTTGGATATCAATTTCCCTAGACGAAAACAAGAACTCAATCTATCAGAAGTGAAAGTATGTTTGCTATGGTTGGCTAATTTTCACGCTACGTATTTGACGTATAAGCCAATAGGATTATGGGAAATAGGAACCTATTGGCATCTTGGTACACGACCAGAGGAGTGGAATAAAATGGAGCACCTAGAACTAAAATCCAAGGCGCATCGCATAGATAAAATCCTAAATAATTGTATGTATCAGACCCTAGTACACGGAGATGCCAAGGTGGCTAATTTCTGTTTCTCGGAAGACGGCAAAAAGGTTGCAGCTGTTGATTTTCAATACATAGGAGGGGGTTGTGGAATGAAGGATGTAGCGTATTTCCTTGGAAGTTGTATGCCTAGTGATGATTGTAAAAAGTATGAAACGGAGTTGCTTGACTACTACTTCTCAGAGCTAAAGAACGGTGTTGGGCCTTTCGCAGATAGTAGAGCTATAGAAGCAGAGTGGAGGCAAATGTATCCATTAGCTGTTGCAGACTTCATGCGGTTTATGCTGGGTTGGATGCCAACACATCATAAAGTAAGTATGTACTCACTTAACATAATGAATCAGGTTTTGAAGAATTTGACTTGAGCAGAGTTATTCTGATGCTTCTTACTTAATTATAGGTTGTTGCCTGTATTCTCGATAGTAAAAAAAGATAAACCTTTGAAGCTTACTAGCTATTGAACCCTCCAAGGAATATTAAATCCTACCTTCGCATCAACATTTCTAAATCAGCCATTTCATGACGTTTAAAGCATTGGGACTCGCTCCATACCTAGTACGATCTACAGCAAAGCAAAAGTATATGGAGCCTACCGCCATTCAGGAGCAGGCCATACCTGTGATATTACAAGGCAAAGATGTATTGGGAATTGCCCCTACGGGCTCAGGAAAAACAGCAGCTTATGCGTTGCCTGTAATACAAAGTCTAGAACGCCTTACCACCACCAAGAATAGACATATAAATGTATTGGTGTTGGTACCTACTCGTGAATTGGCTAGTCAGGTAAACGAAGTATTTCGTTCCTTTTCGGAGGAGTTGCCGTTTAGGTTGAAATCTATGGCAGTGCACGGTGGTGTATCTATCAATCCACAGATGATGGGTATGCAGCATCTCAATGTGCTGATAGCAACTCCCGGAAGATTATTGGAGCTTAAAGAGTCCAATGCTATGCATTTTGAGAGTTTGAGTATGCTCATTTTAGACGAGGCAGACAAAATGTTGAACTTGGGTTTTAAAGACGAGATGGATCGTATCTTTTCACTCTTACCTAAGCGACGCCAAAACTTACTCTTCTCTGCAACATTGAGCCCAGAAGTAGAAGCAATAGAACGTGTATTACTGAATACTCCTGAGGTAATAAAAGTAGAAGCTAAACCCGTAGATGTAGCACTGATCAATCAAGTAGCATACAGCGTATCGCTAGAGAAGAAGGGTCCGCTGCTGCGTCACCTTATTAAAAGCAATGAGATGAAACAGGTTTTGGTGTTTACGTCGTCTACTTACCAGGCAGATGTAGTAGCTGAGAAACTCAACAAAAATGGCATTGACGCTAAGGCAATTCACAGTAAAAAAAGCCAGGGGAGTCGTAGAGATTCTCTCACTAAATTTACCAATGGAAAACTGCGTGTATTGGTGTCTACAGACTTATTGGCCAGGGGTATCGATATTGCCTTTTTGCCGCATGTTATCAATTACGAATTGCCCCGAAGTCCTAAAGATTTTGTACATCGTATAGGCAGAACAGGAAGAGCAGAAAACCCTGGGGAGGCCATTACATTTGTTACAGAAGAAGACACACATCACTTTGGTGTGATACAAAAAAAAATGAAACGCAAAGTAGACACTTTAGATTCACGTACGTTAGATTTTAGGTAGTAAACGATTCTTCGATAATTAGCATCTCCCTCAGAAGATTATTCTAGGCGTTTGTTGTAAGCTGTTTTGCGTTTTGCATAAGTTCGTTTATGGCATTCCATAATTCAATTCTCTTTTGCAATGACTGTTTTGCTACATCAAGGGTTTCTCTCCATTTTTGATCGTCATTGCCGCAAAGTTCAGACACCATTTTAAGGGAAAGGGGTCCATGTTCATCTCCATCCAATTCTATGTGCCGGGCGAGGTAATAGGTAAGCTTGCTGTAAGACGCATGCTGCCCATCTGATTTCTTGAGTATTTCAATAAACATATCTGGGATGACATCCTCTCGGCCAAACGTGAATGCAGAGGCTACCATATGTGCATTATCTGTTTCAATTATGGAGAATGAGAACCTTACAAAGTCGGCTATTCTTGGGTCTACATCAATAGCATTCAACGCATCGTCTACTGATTTTCCAGATTGGATATGGTGG
>CAJXIQ010000044.1 GCA_913054375.1 uncultured Bacteroidota bacterium | reverse complement strand
AGTCAATAGCTGCTTTATAGTTGCAATTTTTTTCTCCGTTTCCTCCCACTCACTGGCAGGATTTGAATCTTTGGTTATCCCTGCACCGGCAAAGAGTTCTACCTTATTTCCATAAAAACGCATGCACCGAAGGTTCACAAAGAAAGTAGCACTTTTTTCTCTAAGCACCCCCGTTACTCCTGAATAGAAGCTTCTATTCATCGTCTCAAACTCTTGAATGAATGCAAAACTTTTATCTCTCGGCAAGCCACAAACTGCACTCGTAGGCTGCAGGTGTTTGAGCAAATCTAACGCTTGCTCTTGCGTACCTGTAGCTGTATAACTTGTTTTGAGATGCTTTATGGTATTAAATTTAGCCTCATCCGTATCCGATTTTGTAAAACCAATCAAACCAACAGCAGCTAATTTCTCTTCTATAAAATCGCATACCATAGCCTGCTCTTCCTCTTCTTTCTCTGTAAAATTATCGTCCAATGACTTGGTCCCGGCTAAGGCTACGGTGTATACTATGCCATCCTCATAGTGCAAGAGTAACTCAGGAGATGCTCCTACCCATTGCTCTGGACCAATATTGATATAATATCCATAGCTATCTGGATATTTTTTTACCGCGTTTTGAAACGCTGTTTGTGCACTAAAGTTGCCTTCTAAAATCTCATTACGGGCAAGGACCACTTTATCTAAACCACCTTCTTCCATCGTAGCACATGCCATGTACACACTTGTCTCATACTCTATCTGAGAAAGCGAATCGTTGGGAGACAAATCAAACTCCTTTACCTGATTTTTTACAGGTTTTTTACCAAAGAAAAAAGCTTGTTTACTCCTATCAAACGGATAGAATACCATACCCTCTCGTTTCATCCAATAGTCATCTATATTTTCGAATGCTTCCATACAGTCTGCATCATACTTTTCTATTTTTTTCTCGCCAGGGAGATATACCAAAGCTCCTAAATTTTCTATATCCATTACTTTCTATCTACTACTGCCAGCGTCATTCTGCATACATTGATCAAGATCTCATCATCATTTCGTGTTTCTACTTCCCACACCTGCGTACTTCTACCCAAGTGTATAGGCCTAGCAGTGGCGTATACAAATCCGTCTCGTGCACTCTTCAGATGGTTGGTATTAAGGGATAAACCCAAACAAGCCTTGCCTTCTCCGTTGACCACTAAATTACCCGCAAGACTAGCTACGTTCTCTGCCAAGGCAGCTATAGCTCCACCGTGAAGCATACCGAGCGGCTGGTGCACCTTGCTATTGACGGGCATGCGCATGGTTACAAAATCTTCGCCAAAGGCGGTTACCACCATATCCAAATGTTCGGACATAGTATTCTTCCCAAGTTCATTTAATTGGGATATGTTTATAGCTTTGTAGGGTATCAAAATGAGTATTGCTTTATTCTAGAACTAACGTGAGTACAAAGAAAACTATTTATATCATTAGGCACGGTGAAACGGAGTACAATAAACGCGGAATCATACAAGGGAGCGGCATAGATAGCGACCTCAATGAAAATGGGAAGAGACAAGCAGAGCAGTTTTATCAAGCATATCATCACATTCGTTTCGACCAAATCTATACCAGTGAACTGAAACGCACGCAGCAAAGCGTAGCTAATTTCATAGAAAATGGTCAGGACATTAAAATAATTCCAGAATTCAATGAGATTAACTGGGGGATATTTGAAGGACTAAAAGGTACACCCGACAGCCAGAAAACATATAAAGCTATGACGGAGGACTGGAAATCTGGCCTACTGGACCGATGTGTAGAAAACGGAGAAACACCGAATCAACTGCAACGCAGACAAAAGAGAGGCCTAGAAAAAATAATGGCAAACACAGATGAAGAAGTTATACTCGTCTGCATGCACGGAAGAGCAATGCGAAGCTTTTTATGCCTACTCACAAACACTCCGTTATACCGTATGGATGAGTTCAAGCACAATAACCTTTGCCTCTATCTACTGCAACACACAGGAAACACATTTTCCATAGAAGAGCATAATTGTAGCCAACATCTTTGGATATAACAAAAAGTGAAAATTTTGCGATACTCTTAGGCTACCTCTTGAAGACTGCTCCCCGTAGACGGAATCATTTTATGACTATCTGGATGTAACAAAACAGCGTATGTATTGGCTAAATATGCTGCTTGCATAGCAGCCTCTCGATCTTGTCGCGTATTGAACCAAGCACTTTTGGCTATAAGATCATCCCAACATGTACGTACCTCAAATCCATATTGACCCCCTATACTTTTACTCCGTGAGAAATTTGTTTGAAAACGCATATGCATACGTAAAATATCTACAAATTTCTCGCACTCTAAAAAGGTAGTAAAGGTGTTGCTTGAGAGCAATAACAATTCATTCTCGTCTTGCATCTTGAGGACGAACTGCGCTTTACTCTCTTGAATGTAAAAACCGGGTCTATTCATGGTGATATTTTTGTGCATATAACAATACGATTGATCTACAGGTTGTTTTTAGATATAATAATTATCAATTGATTGATAATATAATTATCTATGTGCCTTAAACTAAAGTTAGTCCATAGTTTTGTAAAACCAAATACGTCCTACTTTTTTACGAAAACCAAATCCTTTGTGAACATCTTGAAAAGTCAGTATACTCCACTCACTACCTTTGCCCTTTGCAGATATATACTAAACCGAACGTGACACAAAAATCAACCCTATACCTCCTTTTTTTCATGGGAGCCCTATTCTTGTTTGCTACCTGCAAACAAACCACGCATTCAGTCACAGAAAAAGAGACTGGAATACAAGCAGATGCCACTGAAATGGAAGAGAAGGAACGCCCGAATGATTCCAAAATAACTGTGCCGTCTTCGGGACAGAAAGCTCCTGCCTCAGCGTATGTTTTTAAGCGAAATAATAACCCCTATGACCAATCCTATTTTAGAAACCCATTTGATAGTACTCTTTACGTATCGGGTACGTTTTGTGAATTAAGAGGGAATCACTTTCATGCAGGGCTGGACATACGCACTGGCGGCCGACAAGGCTGGAAAGTGCTTGCCGCTGCCAGCGGTTACGTAGAGCGTATCAAAGTAAGTACTGGAGGATATGGTAGAGTTGTATACATACGCCATCCCAATGGATTTACTACTGTATATGGACACCTACAAAAATTTAACGGAGCACTAGCCAACTATGTGAAAGACGCACAATACACGCAACGCACATTTGAAATAGAGCTCTTCCCTAAACCTGGTCAACTGAGAGTGACCAAGGGTCAGAATTTTGCAATGAGTGGCAACACCGGCGGCAGTGGTGGACCACATTTACACTTTGAGATACGCAATCCCAGAGGGCAAAGTACCAATCCACTTCTACATGGACTGAAGGTGAAGGACAACCTGAAACCCGAAATAAAACGTATTAGTGTGCATCGAAAAGATAAAGAAAGTCTCTACCAAACGGGAACATACCCGTACACTACATTTAGTAAATGGAGCGAATACGTACAAAATACAAAAACACTAAACCTACAACCTGGGGCTTATAGTTTTGGATTATTTACAGATGACTATTTCACCGATCGTAAAAATGTCTTGGGCATAAATTATTGCTGGCTTACGGCAAACGACCAACTTCTCTATACGTATCAGATTGAGAAATTCAATTTTGACCAAGGAAGATATATTTACACGCACACAGACCCTTACTTGAAATGGAAAGAAAAGAAAACATACTTCCGCCTTTTCAAAGAAAGCTACAATCCCCTGCCGTACTACCGCCAACGCCAAAAGGGTGAGATACGCATACAACACGGCGACAGTGTGCGAATGAAACTATACATACAAGACTACGTAGGACTTACAGACTCCGCTACCTGGACGGTGGTAGGAGACACAGCAGGCAAGCAACTCCGTGTTGCTTTACCCACCTACGAAGAAAAGCACCGTGTAACAGGCAACACTTCTTTTACCTTTTATGAGTGGGCCATTTCTGTTCCCAAAAAAGCGGTATACCATCCCTTTGATTTTACATTGGGTATAGGCAAAGCTAGACCAAACGCCCTTAGCAAAACACTGCAAATGCACTACAACTACACGCCGTTGCATACGTACATCAATGTAGACTACACCGTACCAGCCAAATGGCTAAGTTATGGCGAAAAGCTCTGTGCAATCAGTTTTAATGGCCAACGCACCTACTACGAGGGAGGCACATTGAACGGCAACAAGCTCCGTTTCAAAACTCGCTCATTGGGGGAATACGCTATCTCTTTTGACGATGAATCGCCCAAGATTACCGTGAAGAAATTTGGCAGAAAATTCAAATTTAGGGTAACCGAGAATCTGAGCGGCATAGACCAAATCACCTGCTCGATAGACGATAAGTGGATACTGGCAGAGTACGAACCAAAGACCAACTCGGTCTGGGGTGAGATTCCGTCATGGATAAAAGGGGGAGAGTATGAATTCAAACTAATTGTGAGTGATCATAAGAAAAACCGTAGCGAATACAAACGCTCCATACTTCTGAAGTAGTATCCCTAAAAAATGCGAACTTTCGTCTAACACATACCATCAATGGTTCTCTTTTAAACTAGTAAGTTAGTCTCTCTACCCTCACTATAGATTAAACCATTGCATTCAGCTTATTCAAAATTAATATTTCCACTTACTCCAAACCTAATTTCTTTTTCCGTTGTTTTGTATCCATGTCAGTACCACAAATAGGAGAAAAAGCACCTGCTTTTAGCGGAGTAAATCAAACAGGAAAAACAGTATCACTAGCCGATTTTGCAGGCAAGAAACTGATCCTTTATTTTTACCCAAAGGACGACACACCTGGATGCACGGCTCAGGCATGCAACCTTACCGAAAACCATAAAGTACTCCAAAAACAGGGGTATGAAGTGTTAGGGGTAAGTCCGGATACAGAAAAGAAGCATCTCAAATTTATAGATAAGTACAATCTCACATTTGACCTTTTGGCAGATACTGAAAAAGAAACCATACAAGCCTATGGAGTATGGGTAGAAAAAAGCATGTATGGCCGCCAGTATATGGGCGTTGCACGTACAACATTCATTATAGATGAAAAAGGCCTTATTGCAGATGTTATAGATAAAGTTAAGACCAAAGAACATACTGCTCAGATATTAACGTAAGCATTGATCTGTGCAGCACTAATTATCCAAAAGGCCACCCCGCATTGCGAAATGGCCCTTTCCCTTAACTAAAAAAAAATGAAACGCAATTGTTTACAGTATTTGTAACGTGCGACGGCGCGCAACCTTACTCTTTACTTATCCATATTTAAATTCATTTGACGAAAGGGAAAAAAATTCACTAAAATGGAAAATCTTCTTCTTGCTTTTTCCCTTCTCTAGTTAGAAGTAAAAATTCGTTGGCTATTATTTCTGTAATGTATCTTTTATTGCCATCCTTATCGTCCCAGCTTCTGGTTGTAAGTTTCCCTTCTACCATTACTTCTTTGCCTTTTGTTAGGAGATCACCCATCAACTCTGCAGTCTTACCCCAAGCAACGATATTGTGCCATTGAGTATCTTCTACGCGTTCCCCTTTCTTGTTTACATAGCTCTCATTAGTAGCCATGGTAAACTTGGCTACGCTGCTACCACCGTCAAGTTGTTTTACTTCTGGGTTCATCCCTAAATTTCCGATTAGTTGTACTTTGTTTCTTAATGTGTTCATACTAGTTTACGTTTGTTAAAATGTGTTTGTTAAAAAAAAATGTCTCTTGTGCCAGCAAAAACCAGCGATTATTATTTTGTGTTAGTTACGTTGTTTGTCCGAACCATATGTCTCTTTCAAAACAACACTACAAATAGAATGCAGCCGCCAAGCACCAAGCGAAAATTAAGCATTTACTTACGCTTACAAGCAATTGTAAACGTTTACAAACGAATAATGTAATTGTAAATCAGTTGATTACAAAATAAAAAACTGTTGTTCCATTATGTGACAACTTGCTAGTTTTTATACTGTTTATTCTGAATTTGCCGATTTATTAGGCCATAACGTTCTCGACTAAAATCACTTTGACCACCGAATCAGTATCTCGGAATAGCTTTCCGTACTTTTATTTTACCTTAATAAAGTCGCTTACCTCTTTCATAAATAAGGGGTTCGGCTTTTTATCGCCTTTCACTTTCAGTCCATCCAAGGTGAGACGGCTGACATCGTCAAAAACAAATGCAGGTCTGTAGTCATTCTTCCGAATTTTAACCTTCACATTCTTCAGGTAAAGACCCTCAACATGACGTATATAAAACCCCCAAGCGGGCAATTCTCCAAACATAGAAAACTCAGGATATGCAGCGGGCATCTCAGGCACGTCTACTATCCTGTGGGTTGGCATATTTGCATAAGCGGCATTGCCTCTGCCAGGGTATACAATGGTAATATCTTGTAGGACGACATTCTGCACTGGAAAGCCAGGTATACCCGTAATAGAAGAGGGAAATACATTGTGAAAATAAGGCAAGGCAGGCCCCCTCATTTCATAAGCATAATCGGGTCGTTTGAAAGGAACGCTTACTTTTATTCTTCGCAGTGTAATATTTCTCAAGGTTCCAGGTAATTTGGCTCCTCTAATCTGGCCTATTCTAAGAAATATAGCATTGCCTGTGTTATGGGCTACGACATCTTCAACCAGTATGTTTTCGAGCACACCGCCTTGCATTGCTTCTATGGCTATTGCAGATCTGTAGGTATCATATACCTTGATATTGCGCACTACAACATTGCGAATATGACTCACTGTGGATGTGCCAAATTTGATGGCACTGGCACTTGACCGTACCCTACAATCTGCAATGTAAATGCTATCGCAAAAGTAGGCGCGCGTCCAATCTTCTGACTTGATACAAATACCATCATCTGCTGCATTAATAGCACAGTGCGTAATCCGTACATTTTTGGAATCTACTATATCAATGCCGTCATTGTTCCAATACGTATCACTGTCTACCTTTATCCCCTGTATTTTTACATGGCTACATTGTTCATAGGTCTGTACCCAACACGCAGAATTCTTGAGTGTAACACCCGATACGCTTATGTTATTACACTTATAGCTATACACTAGTTGGGGTCTTATATTCCATTTAGGTCTTTTTTCTACCGCATTATAGTAGGCGCTATCAATTTCCCCTGCATAAAATAAGCTATCTATTTTGAGTGCTAAGCGTGCTCCCCTCCCGTCTATGGTCCCAGAACCCGTGATAGCAATATTACATACTTCATTTGCCTGAATAAGTGCTTTCCATTTGGCTACTCTACGGTAGTTTAGCGGAGATAAGCTGCCAAGAATGATTGCATTTTTTTTTAGGTGTAAATTAACATTTGATTTTAAAAAAATAGTACCACTAACAAATCTCCCTTTTGGAATTATTACCCGGCCGCCACCATGATTTGCGGCATCGTCTATGGCTGCCTGTATAGCGAGTGTATTAAGCGTAGACCCATCGCCACGTGCCCCATAATCTAATACGGAATAGTCTTTGGCACATATAGCGCCACATAGAAAACCTAAGCATATAACTAATACTAATCTCAACCGTTGCATTTTGTGCTGGCAATATACTCGTGCCAACTGACAATATAAGTTCCAATCATTGATCATTTATCTAGCAGGACCATTTGGATAACTATCCCACAAGGTTGTAAGTTCGTAGCCAAGTGATTATAACCCGTCCTACATACTATGCCACTTTACCCTTATGTTTTATTGCTATTTGGTTTTGGAACGGGTGTTCTTCACCCACAGAAGAACACCAAAAGACAGCAAAACTGCCCCAAGCTCATGCCTTATTGGCAACCCAATTTTCGAGCTTGGATGATCTTCGGCAGGTCGTAACCATACACTACAAACAAACCAAGGATTCCACGCATGGAACCGTAGATTTAGTGTACAAAAACAATGGCGACACCATAAGTTACTCTCTTTCAGAAGGTATAACCCAAGGAGATATTTCCGATGCTCGCTCCGGGAACATTTGGGATAAAGTGAAGCTAACCTACTTGTCACCCTATGCCGTTTGGAACAGAAAAGAACTCAGTCAAATCTATATGCTAGCAAGACATAATCCTTCTATTTTTGGAGAAAATGATGCTGCTTTTTATGACTTAGCAAGATCAATCATGCGGAAGATTGCAATTACAGATGGAGCATTTAATAATTTTAGAGATAGCTTAGAAAAAGGATACATAAATACATTTAACCATATCACAGCGCAAGCTTTGATAACCGCATTATACGATGAGAAAATGGCCAACTACGTAGCTATGGTGCATGAACGACATCATATGCCGCAATTGGTTTCTGGTCTGTTTTCCAAAGAACAGCTAAGTGATACGCTTAATTTTCCGGTAGACAACTATGTAGACATTATCAATAACGAGCTTGGTCAAGAGCTTGGAAAGTTTTTGAAAGAAGAACTAAACATCACTAAGAAGACCAAGTGGACACCTCAGTTTACCGCTGACTTTTTGAATATAATACTCGACTACTATGCCGCGTCATTTCAACTAATCATTACCCCATACACTGCTCACAATCCTCTCATCATTCGCTTTTCCCAAAAAATAGAAATAATACAAGAAGGGAAGTCGTATATCCACGCAATACACTAAATTCAGTATATTATGCACATACTTCAACAGTCATATATCTGTACAAACATAAAAATATTAGTTGCTGTATTAAGCCTCTTTTGGATACAATCGTGTGATGAATTTACGAGTGGTACTCCGGTCATAGAAGCAAGTGAATACTATACGTCTGCTAAACCGTGTACACGCTGGTGGTGGTTTGCTACAGCAATAAAAAAAACCGATATAAAGCACCAGCTAGATTGGGCAAAAGAAAATAACTTTGGCGGAGTAGAAATCGCTTGGGTGTACCCTCTCTACCGCTACCAAAAAATGTATGCACGCGCTTATGGAAGGAGCTATCCTAAAGATAGTTCTGCACAAAAATGGCTCAGTAAGGAATGGACAGCTACAGCGGTATATGCCAAGCGGTACGCAGATACTATAGGCTTGTCTTGCGACTTTACCTTTGGTAGTGCGTGGCCGGTAGCGGGGCCCCAGATTAGCAAGAAAAATAGAACACAAATTTACGGAGACTCTAGTTTTCAGCAGCTACTCACCTTTTCGTGGGCGTGGCCAGACACGATGTATGTCATAGACCACCTTAATTCAGCTGCATTCGAAGAATTTGCAACACCCGTAGGCGATGCATTAAAGCCCGCTCTTGAGGGGTCTAAGTCCGCTTTATTTACGGACTCGTGGGAGATAAAGTTAAATGCTACCAATAAAATTTGGACGCAAGGGTTTGGAGGCACTTTCTATAAGCGTTTCGGTTACGATATAGTTCCCTTTATGAATAAGGGCATAGACTCATTTCCCCACGTACGCTACGACTATATGACGCATCTCGACAAATACGTGACCACTGGTTTTTACAAGCCGTATGTGGCCAAATGCAAGGAATTGGGCGCTTGGTCTAGGGTACAATGTTTGGCTGCTCCTACGGATGTTATGACTACCTATTCACTCGTAGACATACCCGAGACCGAGAGTATGCTTAATAATCCAAACTATTCGCGTATTGTAAGTTCTTCTGCCTGTTTGGCAAGTAAGCGACTGGTCTCTAGCGAAACGTTCACATGTATGTACGGATTTCCTAGCACCTACCTGCACCAAGAACAAACTGCTGATCTAAAAATGGTCGCAGATGCCATGTTTGCCCATGGTGTAAATCACCACGTTTATCACGGTATGCCCTACAACCCAAAAGGCTCTGACACCAATACTTTTTTTGCAACCACCTATTTTGGTCCTGGAGGTAATTTAACCCCAGAGCTACCTGAGTTCAATGCATACATGGAAAAAGTATCACGCTACATGCAAATAGGCCGTACTTACAGCGATGTAGCGGTATACATACCGCATGAAGATGGCATAATGAAAGGAGCCTATCCTCCTGAAAGACAACGCGTATGGGTATGGGGAGAATACGAGCTTAGGTATATTGACCCACCGGCAGAACTTGAAGGCCACCACCCCTTGTGGATCAATAGGCATTTCTTGGAAAAAGCTACCTGGGACAATGGGAGACTGACCGTAGGAGACGCATCTTTTTCTACACTATATATAGACGTAGACTATATGGACATTCGGTCCTTGACCCGCATAGTACACTTGGCTCAACAGGGCTTGCCTGTGTGTATAAAGAATTCTCCCGAACAACCGGGCAAGGTGAAAAACAGTACATACGCAGCATTGTTATCTAAACTAATGCTTCTGCCTAGCGTTTCACAAACATTTGAAAAAACCACTAAAACCCTCCCGTTGCTGCAAGCAGATAGCTTGCCGCAATACTGGTGCAAAGTAGACAATGCTGGGAATGCGTATGTGTTTCTTGCCCAGTGGAAGGCCAAAAATTTGGTGTATCCTGTATACGCTGGCCAATCGTTTATGAAAACCAATAATCATCTGCAACTAACCATTAATTATAACGGGAAACAAAGTGAGGTAGATGTTCTTTTCAAACCGTACCAATCTGTATTGCTAAAAATATCACCGGATGGGAAAACAACTTTCTTAGACATTGAGTATACGCCAAAAAACCCTGAGGTAAAGCCCCGAGAAAAGCAACGCACCTACTTTTAGCCTATGAAGAAAAGTAATCAAAAAGAAAATAGACGAAACTTCATAAAAGATACGCTTTGGAAGGGTCTCCTACTATCCCTAGCTGGGTCTTTACCGAGACTATCCCTTGCCAGCGAGGATGAAGAATCCCTGCGTACAGATTTATACTATGCTGACGGAAAAACAATAGACTGGGATAAAGTTAAGGGCATGTTCACACTTGCGCCGCATCGGCGTCATTTCAATACTGCCAGTATAGGCCCATCTCCAAAAAAAGTACAAGACAAGACCATTGAGGCCATACGCTATATAAACAAGTATGGATTGGAAAATCACAAGCAAGTAGACCGGGTTAGAATACAACTGGGTCAGCTATTGAATACCGAACCAACACAACTGGCTATTACCCGCAATACGACGGAAGGGATGAATATTATCGCTCGTAGCATTGGCTTACAAAAAGGAGACGAAGTTATCATCACCAACCAAGAACACATCGGAGGATCAGCTGCCTGGCTCACCCTCAAAAATGAATTAGGCATAAAGGTAACCGTATTGGATATCGGTCAACAAGAAGAGCATACCTGCACGCTTCTTCAGCGCGCTATCACATCACATACCAAGGTTATTTCTGTGTCACATATCACGTGTACCACGGGAGCAATTTTGCCGGTAAAAGACATTATAACATTGTGTAAAAAACATACGATTATCTCTGTAATAGACGGTGCACAAGCTGTAGGTCAGATACCCGTGAACCTAAAAGACTTAGAGCCAGATTTCTATGTGTCTAGTGGTCATAAGTGGTTGTATGGTCCAAAAGGAACAGGCATTTTATACCTCAACAAAGATTTCTTAATAAATACGGGGCCATTATTCAGTGGAGCATATACAGACCGTACATTTGACCTTAAAACAGGACTCATAGAATATGTACAATCTGCTAGCAGATATGAATATGGCACCATCAATGCACCTATTGTTGCTGGCTTAGGAGCAGCACTAGATTTTGTCCAAATCATTGGTAAAGAACAGATTGCAGAACGGTGCAAACAACTTTCATCACAATTTTACAGAGGCATCAAAAACCATGCAAAAATAGTCGTCCTTACACCAGAGGACCAGGAGCGTAGAGCAGCTATGGTCACCTTTAGAATAACCGGCACACCCAGTTCTGAAGTATGTAGAAAGTTGATACAGGAAGAAGCGACCGTACTTAGGAATGTCCATGAAAACAACCTCAATGCTATTCGGGCATCTTTTGCTATTTTCACTAGCGAAGAAGAGGTAGATGAACTTGTGGTGAAAATCCGAACTCTTGCAGATGCCAATGATTAAGTCGTCCGCAAATGCTACAAACCATGCCAGAGTGCTCCCACACACTTAAAGCAACCCATGTGTCATAGCATACTTAAACATGCCAATTGTTGTTTTACATCCTGTTTTTTTTATAATATTTTTACGGTGATTGTTTACCGTGTAAGGACTAATGAAAAGTACTGATGCTATTTCCTTAGTCGCATGTCCATCGCATATCATACCCAAAATAACCAACTCTTGTGGGCTCATTTCGTTGGGTACGTTTCCTGTACCATTTGTATCTCGTTGTACCAGCTCTTTTAAATAGGCGTGTGGCACATAGCATTCACCTAACAGCACATTGTGTATCGCTCGAAAAAGATTAACTAACGGTTCTTCTTTTAAAACATAGCCATCTCCACCAAGAGCCAAAACGCCATCGAGACTAAAGGCATCTTTCACAGAGGATAAAACAAGTACCTTTGTTTCTGGGTAGGTCTCTTTCATTTGTTTTAGCACCTGAAAACAGATGGTATCTGCAAGCCTGAGATCTACTAGCACTAAGTCTACTGTTCTCTTTGCCAAGAATTCCCAAAAGTCTTTGGTAGCCGAAAAGCACATTATAACTTCAACTTTGGAACTACCAAAGAGTACATCTTCCATACCACGAAGAAATACGGGGTGGTTATCTAAGATTACAACTTTTTTGGTTTGTGACACAATCATTTTATTTGATGTCTTTGTTGATAGTCTCTCACTGAAAACACCTTTCGAAAAACAACTACGTAGTAATAAAAAGATGCCACTTTGCCAGCGGCTAGTTGCCCCTAATTACTTTGTTGCTCTGGAGGGCTTATCTGTGTATGCTTCAGGAAAGAAAACAACCTAATACTCAGTAATAGCCATGCTTTTTCGTATATTTATACCTTATTTAATAGTTTAAATTTTATGCAACATAGCTATGGCAATATACGTACCTATCGCGATCATATTTTGTTGCTCATACGCTCAAAATAATTTCATATACTTCTTTATCCCTTTATTTAAGCGGATTTACGCACCGTTAATATTCTAAACCAGATTTAACTAGATGGCAGTCGCATCCCACATTTAGCCGATTTTTTCTTCAAATGAGAAGCATATATCCCGATTTAAGAGTCATCGGTTACCACTTGGTTTATACCTTATCTTTTTATCACTTTTTTTTATGTTCGAATGATTCTTACTAATAGTATCATGTGAACCTGAAAAAAGAGACCTCATAGCAAAAAATGGTCTTAGTTTTCTACGGCAAGAATTGATTATTCCCCTATTACACATACCACAAATCCAACTGTAGACATTATATCTCTTCCATAATTTTCATATTTTGAGGTATAAACCACCCCTGTGTCATGTAAATCGAATAACGCCTTATGTATCAAATATGTATCTTATATTTAGCTTAAATTAATTATTTTTGTAACATCTT
>CAJXIQ010000043.1 GCA_913054375.1 uncultured Bacteroidota bacterium | reverse complement strand
GTCGGATGCTTCAAAACTATTTGCGTCCCAAAAAGCAGCCCCTGTAGGGGGGTGAGCGTAACCGAGTAATCCATCTACACCATCGAACGATAAATCACAAATCCATATATTAAGATATTGGTCTGTATCCCAAGGAGCACTGCCCAAATTTCTGGTTTTCACAATATCAGCTGCACTCAAGTCAAGGGGATTGCTCCCAAAAGCACTTTGCCTAGATTCCTTTCGAATAATCCCAGTAGACGGGTTCCCATCAGGATCTTGTGTAGACAATACAAATTCTATTCTTGCATCGGCAGCAAAAGGTTTGAATGTATCCCTTGTATTTATTGTATCCGAATTTGTCCTCCGGAATGCGTCATTCATCACCTTAAGCTGAGAATACACCAAGGAATCTTCGATATTTTGCTGGGGATTATTATAAACTATATGAAAGACAACTTTGATCTGGTATATAGTGTCTTGTTCCCTCTTGGTTTTTATCTTACTACCGCGTAATGCGGCAAAGAACGTATTTTCAGCCGCCTCTTTGAGGCCCGCATTCTGATTCTCTAGGTAAGTCAAGTAGGCCGTTTGACCGCAAAAACCTTGAGCCATCAAAACACTTGAGGTACTCAAGCAAGTAAAACTGAGCAAAAATAATACTATACGCATGTTGAATTTATTGCTCGAAAGTAGCCAAAATAGCACGAAAATTATGCAAGATAACCGTCATATTAAGCCGTCCGCAGAAAAGACTTAGCTCCCTTTGAATATAGGCTTACGCTTTTCCACAAAAGCAGCAACCCCTTCTTTGTAGTCAGCTGAGCTTCCTGCCATCTGTTGATAGTGAGCTTCGTAGTCAAGCACTTGGTCCAATGTTGAAGTTAGCGAATCGTTGAGCATCCTTTTCATTGAAGCTATAGCCAGCGTTGGAGCATTGGCATAGTACTCTGCAACCTTTCTAACTTCTGCGTCCAATTCGCTAGCATCTACGGCTCTATTAATCATTCCCCAATCCAGGGCCATACTAGCACTTACTTTATTCCCCATTGTAGCCAATTCAAATGCTCTATTACTCCCCACTAAACGGGGCAAGAAATAAGAAGACCCAGAATCCAGTACTAGACCTATTCCAACAAATACTTCAATAAAACTCGCATTCTGGTCTGATATGATAAAATCACACGCCAAAGCAAGTGAGCAACCGGCTCCTGCCGCTACTCCATTAACACGTGCAATGATTGGTTTTGGCATATTTCGCATAGTACGAATTACAGGATTATACCCCGTTTTTAGGAAATCTGAAAAATCAATGTCTTTCCCTTCTATGTCTTTCAAGTCTTGACCAGAACAGAAAGCCTTGCCTTCTCCGCTTAGCACGATTGCTCTGCACATACTATCCTTCTCTGCTGCTTGCAACGCCTCCAATAAGTCGATACGCATTTGCTCATTGAACGCATTGTACCTATCTGGTCTATTGAGGCAGATGGTAGTAACACCATTCTCGTTTTTGTATAGTAAAGTTTCAAAATTCATGAATAAAATTCTTTAATCATTTAAAAAAATAATACCGGTAGCGATGCAAATGCTCCCGCAGCAGCACCCATTCCAAGTTCGAACCACGTGTGTGCATTTGCTGCTTTGCGAACAAGAACTACCGTAACTAAAATACTCAATGGGAGGAACACCATGCTTGCTAGTCCGACAAAGCTGTAATTGTAAACTACCATAAGACCAACTAGTGTAAGAAAAGTCCAAATTGCGGTATGCCAACTGGCTTTCATCTCTACAAATGCTAACAAAAGCATAGTAACATGAAGTAACATAGACGCTATAAAAAAACTGACATACTCTGTCATTAAAAATATACTCACGAAGATGAACCCGGCATTAATTAACGAATATGCTCTAAAAATAGATCTACGCTCATCCAAATTGGGAGATGCTAAATTCATCTTGCGAATAAATTTAAAGTAGAGTAAGGGCAATAAAAGATAAGCAAAACCTATCCATATGAGGCTCAGGATAAGCGCATTTTCACCGTATTTTGCTAAAATAGGTGTGTAAATTACTAAACTGAATAGTGGTAAAAATATAGGATGGGAAAACACCGATAGTACTTGCAGGATCTTTTTCATTTACAATTCTTTTCTGAGACGAGCTACGGATAAATTTAATTGCTCGCGGTACTTGGCTACAGTTCGTCGTGCTATCTTATACCCTTTGTCTTGCAAAATAAGTTTGAGTGCTTCATCTGTTAATGGCTTCTTCTTGTTTTCTGCATCAATGGCATCATTCAATATTTTCTTTACCTCGCGATTACTTACCTCTTCGCCACTATCCGTTGTTATGCCCTCTGTGAAGAAATCCTTGAGTAAGAAGATTCCAAAATCTGTCTCCACGTACTTACTGCTAGCCACTCGACTAATGGTAGAAATATCCATCCCTATTCCCTCCGCAATATCCTTTAAGATCATTGGCCTCAGGTCTGATAAATCTCCAGTCATAAAAAACTCATTTTGGATCTCAACGATTTTCCGCATGGTAGTTAGCAGTGTATTCTGCCGCTGCTTTACCGAGTCTATAAACCACTTGGCTCCGTCGAGTTTTTGCTTTATGTATTGTACAGCATCTTTCTGTTGTTTCGTCTTTTCTTTACTTGCCTCATAGCTTTTGAGTGTCTCATTATAGGCCCTACTTACTTTTAAATCTGGAGCATTCTTTTGATTGAGCGACACCTCCAAGTCTCCGTACGTTTCCTTGACAATAAAATCGGGTATGATAAAATCTTTGGCCGTTGCCCCTTCTGAGCCACTTTGGGCAGGCTTAGGGTTTAGACTAGCTATAAACTCCAACGTCTCACGCAAGTAGTCCTCGGATACCTCAAATCGTTTGATAATACGTTTATAATGCTTCTTCGAGAAATCTTCCATCATCTCGTCTAATATCCTGAAAGCAAGTTTATATACGGGGTTATTCCCTTTTTCTTGTTTGCGTTTTATCTGCAATAGCAAGCACTCTTTGAGATCTCTAGCTCCCACACCGGCAGGGTCTAAGTGCTGAACATATCCCAAAATATGCTCCATATCTTCTTCTGTGGTGCGGATGTTTTGGGTAAAGAGTAAATCATTTTTTATGGCTAACAAGGATCTACGTAAATAACCATCCTCATCCAATGTACCAATAATTTGCTTTGCAAGTAATTCATCGTGCTCCGTTTTGAGCGCTCCGGTTACCTGTTCTAAAAGTCTTTCTCTGAAAGAAGAATGAAAGACCACGGGCATAAATTCTTTTTCCTCATCTGTACTTTGATACTCACCACTCATATGGATTCCCCCATCGTCATCATTCATATAATCTGATACGTCCAGTTCTTCTTCCTTTGAGCCAAAATCTAAGTCATCTACCTCTTCGTAGCTCGACTCGTCTTCTTCTTCATCTTTGCCATTTTCTAATGCTGGATTATCCAGTAATTCCTCCTCTACTCGCTCTTCAAAATTGAGGGTATTGAGTTGCAACAATTTGATAAATTGGATTTGTTGCGGGCTGAGCTTTTGTAGTAGTTTTTGACTTAAATGCTGTTTTAACATATCAACATAGAAAAGTAAGGTTAAGCGTTTACTTTTGTACTTCACAAAAATAGGAAGATTTACACAAGCAGCAAAATGCATACCAAACAACTAGATCAACATGTAGGACAGGTGGTTACACTCAAAGGATGGGTAGCTAATAAACGAGAGAGCAAAACGGTTGTATTCATCAATTTACGGGATGGTCATGGACTGTGTCAATGCATTCTTGGAATAGATGATTTAGGTGATGAATTATTTGCAGAAGCAAAGTCTTTAGGCCAGGAGAGCTCTATAGCTGTAACTGGAACTGTAGTAGTGGACGAACGCCAAATAGGTGGGTATGAGCTGCATGCTACTGATCTTAAAATATACCAAAACGCTAAGGACTACCCTATCTCTAACAAAGAGCATGGCGTGGAATTTTTAGTAGACAATCGTCACCTGTGGCTTCGAAGCAGAAGGCAATGGGCCATAATGAAAGTACGCAATAGTGTGATTTACGCTATACATAATTTCTTTCAGAGCGAGGATTTCGTGCAAATGGATGCTCCTATATTTACAGGGAATGCTGCAGAGGGAACAACCGATCTTTTCGAAACAGATTACTACGGTAAACCGGCATACCTTACTCAAAGCGGCCAACTCTACGGGGAGGCAATGGCAATGGCAATGGGCAAAATATACACCTTTGGCCCTACCTTTAGAGCGGAAAAAAGCAAAACAAGGCGGCACTTATCAGAATTTTGGATGATAGAGCCTGAGATGGCCTTTTGCGATATCTTTGAGAATATGGACACCATCGAAAACTTTCTGCGTGCTGTGGTACTTGAGGTCATTGATAAATGTTCTGAAGAGCTAGAGATACTCGGTAGAGACATTAGCAAGCTAGAAACAGTAGCAAAACCTTTTCCACGAATGAGCTACGATGAGGCGGTAGAAATACTTAAAGGAAACAAAGAAGTAAATGGACAAAACTCGCTTATTGTGATACAAGCAGATCTAGACGCTGCTATTGCCCGACAATCTGAGTGTGAAGGAGAGATAGCCGAACGTGAAGCGACCATAGCTGCTGGAGGGATCAAGAAAGGTGTAATTAACTTTAACCAAAATAAAATTGATGGCCTAAAAGCAGAAGTAAAACAACTGGAAGAGGATCAACGAAATCTTCCGCAGTGGTTAGCCTCTGCACGGGACTTTACCTACGGCCAAGACTTTGGTGGCAGTGATGAAACCGTGCTTACTCGCCTGTTTGATAACCCTATCATGGTATACGACTGGCCACATGAGATAAAAGCATTCTACATGAAGCGTAATCCTGAAGATCCTCGTTTTGCACGAGGGGTAGACGTACTAGCGCCCGAAGGATATGGAGAGATTGTAGGTGGTGGAGAGCGTGAGACAAGTGAAGAATGGCTTGTAGAAAAGATACAAGAACACAAACTACCGATGGACGTATTCCAATGGTACCTCGATCTTAGGAAATATGGCAGTGTACCTCACTCTGGTTTCGGACTTGGGCTTGAGCGACTGGTTGCTTGGGTATGCAAACTAGACCACGTACGTGAGACCATTCCATTCCCTAGATACTACGGTAGATTAGAGCCTTAATCATTTTTATTTTTGCTATCCCTGGGTCATTAGATTTGCACTGAACGTATACGGTCTAATAATTTTGAAGCTATGGAAAACAGGGATGTACTAATTTCTATCCCACACACAAAAATCAAAGGCATACTCATTTACCTCGCTCTTCTCGTATTTGTCACACTTTACTTGTCTCCATCCAGATAGCGTAGGCTCAGGGAAATGAGCATCTGCATCCGTAAACAAAGCATCTACTTCGCTCAGATACATTCTATCTACCACGTTTAGTGACTGACGATAGATTTCTGCACCTCCTAATATGAAAATCTCATTATTCATCTCCAGTTTTTTGCCTAAATCTATTGCCTCTTCAAGCGAATGAGTCACAAAAGCACCTGCAGCTTTGTACTCCGTATTCCGTGTGATAATAATATTGCTCCTATTTGGTAATGGGAAACCGATACTCTCAAAACTCTTGCGACCATGAATAACTACATGACCGGCAGTAGTTCGTTTGAAGAGACGTAAATCATCCTTTATTTTCCATAGCAAGTCATTATCCTTACCTATGGCATTGTCTTTGGCTCGAGCTACTATGAGAGATATCTTCATTATAGGTACAAAGTAAAGGGAAGTTTTATTTTCGTCCCAGCATTGAAACAAGAAATCAAAATTAATCAAGCAGCTTCTTATTATAAAAAGGGCAATGGCACTAAACTGCTCTACGTACTTCACGGCTATGGACAGCTGGCAAAGTACTTTATACAAAAATTTGTACCTGCTACATATCTAGGCTACACCGTTGTAGCCCCGGAAGGGCAACATCACTTTTACCTTCAAGGCACATCAGGCAGAGTAGGTGCAAGCTGGATGACCAAAGAAAATAGAGAGCAAGATATAACAAACTACATCGCCTACTTAGATGCCATACATGCAGACCTTACTGCTAAAAAAGAATGGGACGAAATCGTTGTACTGGGATTTAGCCAAGGCGTAGCAACTGCTTTTCGATGGCTTGCGGCAAGCGATATTAAGCCTAATAAGTTTTTGATATGCAGCGGATTAGTACCCCCAGACGTAGATCTGAATATTAAGAAAGCCATTTTTGATCCCATAAAAATGACGTACTTTTCTGGTGTAAATGATCCATATAGGACAGAAGACGCAGTACAAGAATTTTATACTACCATAGCTGGTAGCAAACTAGAGATGGAGCTCGTAACCTTTGATGGCGTACATGAGGTAAATATAGAAAAGGTAATAGCTCAACTTTAGTATTTAACATTAAGAATTCTGGTTCTTTACTACTGAGGATTAAGCTCAAATATCCCTTCTGCTAAAACCGTTCTAGAACTCCTTCAAACTCAGGTCTAGGCTCTTAACGGAATGTGTCAACGCACCTACAGAGATATAATCAACACCTGTTTCTGCATAGCTGCGAATAGTATCTCCTGTGATGCCACCACTGGCCTCTGTTTCGCATTGACCATTTACCAGTTTCACTCCTTCTACCATTAGCTCAGGACTAAAATTGTCAAACATTATCCTATCTACCAATCCAGTATCTAGTGCTTCCTGTACTTCCTTTAAATCTCTTGTTTCTACTTCAATTTTTAGGTCTTTGTCTTTCGATTTTAGGTATTCTTTGGTGCGTGTAACACCTCTGGTTATTCCGCCAGCATAATCGTTATGATTATCTTTTAACATCACCATATCCCATAGAGCAAAACGGTGATTTACACCTCCACCAACCTTTACAGCATACTTTTCAAAGGTTCTCAACCCAGGTGTAGTTTTTCGTGTATCTAGCAACTTTGCATTTGTGCCTTCTATCTTTTTCACTAATCTATAGGTAACTGTAGCAATGCCACTCATTCGTTGCATGAAATTAAGCATAAGTCGTTCTGCTCGCAGAATACTGTGAACACTCCCTTTCACGGTAAAAGCAATATCCCCAAATTTCACTGACGAACCCTCCTCTATGAGTTGCTCAAAAGCCACATCTCTATCTATACGCTCTACTATATGACGAGCAAGAGGGATGCCACATAGTATACCATCATCTTTCACCAACAAACGAGCCTGACCTTGAGTACCTGTGGGTATAGAGCCAAGGCTACTGTGATCTCCATCACCAATATCCTCCGCAATTGCGAGGTCTATGAGTTGCCTTACGAATGTACTGTTGAAATCCATTGGTCAAATTTAAGGCTTGAATGGGTTATTTTCGAAGCGTGGTACACATACTTTCCAACGAATTTTCTCTGATCAATGAATTTATTCATGAACTAAGAGATAAAAACATACAACAAGACCGTGCTCGTTTTCGAAAAAACATAGAACGCATAGGGCAGATAGCAGCGTATGAAATAAGCAAGGAGATGGATTCTGACATTCACTTCACAACAACACCTCTGGGCATAGCTCAAGTAAAAAAAATGAAAGAGCAGCCTATCATAGCTACAATCCTGCGAGCAGGGCTCCCTCTACAACGAGGACTTAATGATATGTTTGATCAAGCAGACTTAGCCTATATCTCTGCATACAGAAAGCATAAAGATGAAGACAATACGGCTTTTGAAATAGTATTGGAGTATGTAGCCACCCCAGATATTAACGATAGAGTACTCTTTATCTGCGACCCTATGCTAGCTACAGGCCAAAGTCTAGTGCAAACTTATGAGGCCTTTATGGCCAAAGGAAAACCAAGCAAAGTATATTTAATAAGTGTCATTGGCAGTCAGGAAGGGGTAGACTATGTTACCGCCAATATCCCAAATGCTGACCTTTGGATAGGCGTGATAGATGAAAAATTAGATCAAAACGGATATATCGTACCTGGATTAGGTGATGCTGGTGATTTAAGTTTTGGGACAAAATTATAAACCTTCACAACGACAAAACCCTTTCTATTGAAATTATAAACACACATGCCAAAAAATATATTCTTTGACCTAGATCATACTCTGTGGGATTTTGACGCCAATGCAGAGGAGACGCTGCGAGAACTCTATCAGATTTACCAAATACGCTATCTTTCACATCGTAGTGAGCAAGATTTTTTAGATATCTACGTGAAAAATAACGCAGAAATGTGGAAGCTCTATCGCAAGAACCAAGTTACTAAAGAAGTTCTCCGCAGCAAGCGCTTCGTAGACACATTTAGAGAGATGGAAGTAGACGAAGAGGATATTCCAATGAATATCTGGGAGAAATACCTTGAGATCTGCCCTACAAAGACCATTCTTATAGATGGAGCTCGTGATCTGCTCGACTATCTAGATGATAAATATAACTTACACCTCATCACCAACGGCTTTGCGGAAGTACAACGCCGCAAATTGAAAAACTCTGACTTGGGAAAATATTTCAAAACGCTTACCATATCTGAAGAGGTAGGCAAGCAAAAACCCCATCCTATCGTTTTTGAAACTGCACTAAAAAACGCTGCTGCTGCAGAAAAAACAAGCCACTACGTAGGTGATAATTTAGAAGCAGATGTAAAAGGTGCTATTGGCAGTGGATGGAAAGCATACTGGTATACAAAAGATGACTCTGCATACACTCACCAAGACTGCACAGCCATAAAGCACTTAAGTGAATTGAAGGAAATTTTCTAAAAGCAGTAAATACGCTTTCAAAGCAAATCGTTGTGTTTCGATTAACGAATGATCCATCCGGCCAATTCTGCCCAATCCCACGGCCCATCTCCATACCAGCAACCATCAAAACTCCATTGGGCAGAGAACAATACGGCTGTTACAAGGAAACCGATAATCCATACTATTTGCTCGGTTTTTTTCGTCCAATGCTTCATTACTAAAGCCATGGGTAACGCAAAAAAAGCAAAAAACTCGGTGAAGCCTCTGTGGCCAAAGCCACAACCCAAAGTGGGCGACCACCACGCTCCATACACTAAACTAATAAGCAAAAACAGCCCTGAAAACCATAACAAATGACAATTCTCTTTACGGTATTTTACACTGCCATACAGGGCAATTAGCAGTATCGGAGCATAGAGTAATACTCCGTTATTGGGAGCAAACCAAAGTTCCAAAAACTGAATATTATCCCAATTGGAAAAAGACTCGTTGGCATACCCCGTAGCACCAAAAGAACCATAAGCATACTGATTATAGAGCAATTGCAAGACAAATGGGACACATCCTAGTATAACTCCAACACCACCTCCTGTGGCCCAAGTACTTCTAGCCACTTTATTTAGTTGAGTGCGATAAGTAAGAAGGAAGTATACACCTGCAATAGCAAAAAATAACCCATTGATATGCCGCATACTTAGAGCTAGCAGTGATATGGCAACTACTCCTGCCAATACCATCCAACTCCTAGTGGCCAAGAATCGATAATACAGGTAAATAACTAGGGCATAACAAAACAATAAATACGCATGAGCCATCCCTGCATCGCGAGTAAGGTAGTACAGCAAATTGCTACACCCTAACAACAACAAAACCAGCAGGTATGCTTGTCCTCTAGCAAGTTTCCATTGCTGCACAGTTGTGAGAAAAATAAGCAGCAAAGCTAGGGTACCGTAAACCGTGGTAGACCAATTGAGTGCCAGATGTTGATTTTCTGTATAACCCAAATACCCCTGCTCACCGTGCATGTTGTCTATAGCCGCAGCTAGGGCAAAAAACGGCAATTGCATTACAGCTACACCTACAGGATACTTTGTGTGAACTTTATTGTCTATGATTGAAAACCCTGAACCGACTAAAGAATCAATTCCTGCAGGCATTTGTGACGCATCCCAATCGTAGTAAAAAGTGGCTGGCAAATACACTTGATATCCTGCCTTATCCGCATAAATCTGAGAATGATAATCGAACCGTGGATGGCGTGAATGCCTATTGAGCGAAACAAAAAGCAGCAATCCAAATAGAAGGATAAACACTATTTTGTCAACCAACTTCATAGATGTTTTAGCTCTGCATCATTGCCCAAAGCGTGTCTTTGAGGTTTTGTATTCCCTTGCCACTCACTGCGGATATAAACACTACTTCACAATCTACCTCTATGTCTTGGCGTATTGCCTCTTCAAGTTCTTCATCCAACATATCTGTTTTGGTGATAGCAAGTATTCGCTGCTTGTACATTAGCTCTTCGTTGAATTTTTGTAATTCATTCAGTAAGGTCTTGTACTCTGCATTGATATCGTCACTATCTGCTGATATCATAAATAACAACGCAGCATTTCGCTCTATGTGTCGTAAAAATCTATGCCCCAAGCCTTTGCCATCGCTTGCTCCTTCTATTATGCCAGGAATGTCTGCCATAACAAATGACTTGTATTCACGATATTTCACTATCCCCAGATTTGGAGTAAGTGTGGTAAATGCATAATCCGCAATTTCTGGCTTAGCAGCTGAAACAACGCTTAGGAGCGTAGATTTACCTGCATTTGGTAAACCAACAAGACCAACGTCTGCAAGTACTTTTAACTCCAATATAAACCACTGTTCTCTGCCAGGTTGACCCGGTTGAGCATATCGTGGTGTTTGGTTGGTAGCACTCTTAAAATTGGCATTACCCAATCCACCTTTGCCTCCTTTTAAAATTATATACTCTTGCCTATCTTCTGTGACTTCACCGATTATCTCAAACGTCTCAGGGTCTTTTATGACCGTACCAAGCGGCACTTCTACTATTTGGTTTTTGCCACTCTTACCCGTTTGGTGTTTTTTCTTTCCTGGTGCACCGTGTTCGCAGTATACGTGTCGTTTAAACTTGAGGTGCATTAGCGTCCATAGCTGTGAGTTGCCTCGCAGTATTATAGAACCCCCTTTACCTCCATCGCCTCCATCTGGACCCCCTTTGGCGTTCAAATTGTCTCTGAAATAACTATGGCTACCCGCTCCACCGTTTCCACTTTTACCGCAAATTTTTACGTAGTCTATGAAATTCTGATTACTCATTTGCTTATTTTGTGGTTTGTTTTAAACTAAAAAAGGAATTAAGACAATTTTGCCTCAATAGCATCACAGAGTCTATCAAATATAGAATCTACAGTCCCCATTCCGTGTACTCCCATGTATTTACTTTGCTCTGAATAGAACGTGGCTAAGGGAGATGTTTCTTTTTGGTATACTCTAAAACGGTTGCGAATAGTGTCTTCATTTTGATCATCTACTCTACCGCTGGTTTTGCCTCGTTCTAATAGTCGTTTTACAAGCTCATCTTCTTCTACCTCTAGTGCAAGCATCATAGTGACAGATGTCCCCATTTCACCAAGCACAGTTTTTAGGCTTTCTCCTTGCGCTATGGTGCGTGGATACCCATCAAATATGAAGCCGTTTTCGTTGGCATTACGCTCCAAAAAGTCCTTCACCATATTGTTGGTCACCTCATCTGGAACAAGTTCCCCTTGGTCGATAAAACTTTTAGCTAGAACTCCAAGTTTGGTCTCATTTTTAATATTATACCTAAAGACATCACCGGTAGATAAATGGATGAGTCCGTATTTCCCGATAAGTTTCTTGCTTTGCGTACCTTTTCCTGCCCCTGGAGGGCCAAATAAAATAATGTTGAGCATTGTATTCTTCAGTTTGGTGACAAATGTAAATTAATCTGTAGGGTTACTAAGGATTACTTATTAAAAAGTATTAGACGCCATAATAATTTTGGTACCATTCCGCAAAATTCTTAATACCTTCTTTTAGTGGCACTTCTGGAGTAAAACCAATATAGTCTTGCAGTTTAGTCGTATCAGCATATGTATTATAGACATCTCCGTCCTGCATTTCCTTGTATATTTTTTCCGCTTTTTGACCTAATGCATCTTCTAGTGTAGCGATGAAATCCATTAATTGTACAGGAGAGCTGTTCCCAATATTAAAAACCTCAAAGGGATTGCGCTCTTCGGCAACTGATCTCTTCTGAAGCAATAATTTTATACTTTTTACAATATCTGATATATAGGTGAAATCTCTACTTAATTTACCGTTGTTGAAAATATTGATGGGCATACCTTTAGTTATGAGATTGGAGAAACTAAAGTAGGCCATGTCTGGTCGACCCCATTCACCATATACTGTAAAAAACCGGAGTGCTGTTGTAGTAACTCCGTACAGTTGAGCATATGAGTGAGCTATGACTTCATTTGCTTTTTTACTTGCTCCGTACAGACTAATTGGTTTAGATGTATCATCTGTTTCCTTATAAGGTACTGTGTTATTTACACCGTAGACCGAGGAACTAGAAGCAAAAATAAAATGCTTAATGTCAGCTTCTTTGATGCACTCACACAAATTCACAAATTCTACTAGGTTACTCTGCACATAAGAATCTGGATTTTCGAGAGAATATCTAACTCCAGCTTGGGCTGCTAAGTGTACTACGTAATTTATTTTATTTTCACGCATCAAATTTGCCAACTTATCCTTTTCAGATAAATCCGAATGAATAAATTTCAAATTACTTACTGAAGAAGTCCAAACATTGTGCTCATACTTAATTCCTAACTGTTGTAATCTACTATGCTTCAAAGAAATGTCGTAGTAGTCATTTATGTTATCTAAGGCAACAATATTATTTCTGGAATCACTCAATAAAAGGCTCACTAAGTGAAACCCAATAAACCCTGCGGCTCCTGTTACGAGAATATTATTCATTTTGATTTGCAATATTCGTTAATCCAAGACTAAAAAGAAAATTCTATTGGAGGGTCAGAAAATATTGATAGTAACATTACTCAACGCATCGCTAACATCTGTGCAGCATTATTTAAACCAGTTTTGCTTTTGCAGGTAATACTAATCTAGCCGACATCTAGGCCTGCTATCAGAAGAGCAAGCACAAAAACTAGATCTGTTTTTAACCCCTAAAAGTGAGGTGATGAATAGGACTTAAACTCCCGTTTTAATCAAATGGTTTTAAATTTAGTCTCCGCAACTGCTTATTCACAAAATCGTTGAGCTCTGGAGCCAATTTTAAACGGTAAGCAGTCAAGTAATAAATGACAAAAACACTACCTGAAAACACTATAATATTTAGAAAGCCTGATGAAAAATGTGGTATAAAACCAGCAATAACGTACAATACTGTAGCTATTGGAACAACTACCAACGATTTAAATACTACAGGTCTTAGGTTAAATTTTCTCGAAAGAAAACTGTACTTCAACATATTGTAAATAAAAATCGAAAATACGGTTGCAACTGCACTTCCCTCTATCCCGTAGTTTGGAATTAACAGTGCATTTAATGCAGGTGGTCAAGGTTTCGTTGGTCAATTAGGTCCATTATTTGGTGCTATAGGTGCTGTTGAATCTGATAGAGTTCCTCAAGGAGATGGAATAACTCACATTA
>CAJXIQ010000042.1 GCA_913054375.1 uncultured Bacteroidota bacterium | reverse complement strand
CACCTGCAGTGATTTGCTTCTTATTGATACCATTATCTTCACATATTTCTTCCATAAACTTTTCTGCAAGCGTTGGTATATCGCTTACACGTTCGTTTAGCGTAGGCACGTGTATTACAATTACAGATAAGCGATGGTATAAGTCTTCTCTGAAATTACCATCTGCAATTTCTTGCATTAAGTCTTTATTCGTAGCAGCAACTATACGTACATCTACATTTATGTCTTTTTCACCACCTACACGGGTTATTTTATTTTCTTGAAGAGCACGCAATACCTTAGCTTGTGCAGAGAGGGACATATCACCTATTTCATCTAGAAAAAGCGTTCCACCATTGGATTTCTCAAATTTGCCTAGCTTCTGTTTATGTGCAGAGGTAAAGGAGCCTTTTTCGTGCCCAAATAATTCGCTTTCTATTAATTCACTGGGTATCGCAGCACAATTCACTTCTATCAGTGGCTTATCAGCACGGTTACTTCTCTCGTGTATCCATCGAGCTACTAGCTCTTTGCCTGTACCGTTCTCTCCTGTTATGATTACACGAGCGTCCGTAGGTGCTACCTTCTCAATGGTTTTCTTAATTTTCTTTATGCTTGGAGCATCGCCAACGATCTCACGTGTTTTTGTGATTTGGCGTTTTAGGACTTTCGTCTCTATGACTAGGCTATTCTTATCTACCGCATTTCTTACAGTAATGAGTAATTTATTTAAATCAGGTGGTTTATTTATAAAATCAAAGGCTCCTTTTTTTGTGGCTTCTACGGCAGTCTCAGTGGTACCATGACCGCTTATCATGATAAAAGGAAGCTCAGGAGCTATCTCTTTCGCTTTTTCGAGCAATTCAAGACCATCTAGCTTTGGCATCTTTATATCCGCCAATACAACATCGTAGTTGAATTTTTTGACTAGGGAAAGAGCCTTCTCACCATCGGCTGCTTCTTCTACCTCATACCCCTCGTACTCTAAGATTTCTTTGAGTGTTTCTCGTATACTTTGTTCGTCGTCTACAATTAAGATTCTTGCCATAACTGGTCTACTTTATTTATTTGGTCCTAAAAAAAAATGCAAAACTATAAGCCGGGTTCTGTCTAATCTGCCGAAACAAATAGAGCCTATCATTTATCTACGCTACCTACCCTCTATAGCTTCTAATACATTAGAATCGAACGAGCCGCCCTCAACCTATAGTTTACTTGGTATTACAACGTGCAAGGTTTGTACCAAACGAATGTTACCATCCGAGCGTGTGAGCTCTTACCTCACTTTTTCACCCTGGCCAAGACTAAAGTCCTGGTGGTTATTTTCTGCTACCCTTTCTGTTGCCGAGGTATTCCTACCAAGGCACCCTCTGTTTCTAGAGGTGCACTGCCCTTTGTTGCCCGGACTTTCCTCCCTTCGCGTAAGCGAACAGCGATAAGCCATTTTGCATTACAAATGTATAGTATTTTGAACGGTTTTCATTCTAAACGTTTATTCACGCGATATAAACAAAGTGAATCAATTTTTCAATTCAATAAAAACAGGGAAATGATCACTGAATCCATTGAGGTATTTACTACCTCCAAAAGTACGCAGAGGGAACCCTTCATATTTTCCTGACTGTAACATCCAAGGCTCTTCTTTTATTCCTGCTGAACCTTCTTTATAATGGATACCCAAAGTATCAGATATCATTGTCTCAGATACCATTATTTGGTCTAGTATTTCCCAATCATCGCGGTACCTATAGCTTCCCTTTTCTTGGTTTTCAAACGTGCAAAATGCATTGTAGAGTTGGTTTTTGTTTACTTGTTTATAGTTACATGATGTATGGAGTGTTGCAGTGATACTATTATCGCTGGGTTCATCATTGAAGTCTCCCATTACAATAATTTTGGCATCAGGATCATTGGCTTGTATCTCTTGTTGTATAGATAGTAGAGTATTCGCAGCAGCCATTCTTTTGGGTTCAGATTTTTGTTTTCCCCCGCCACGACTAGGCCAATGGTTTATTATAAAATGGAGTTGCTCACCGTTGGTCAATGCTCCCTTCACATAGAGAATATCTCTTGTCTTATCGTTATAGAATGATAAGTCTGGTTGATAAGCAATGATGGAATTAACGCTAAATACATTTTTCTTGTAAAGAAATCCCACATCTATGCCGCGTTCATCGGGCGATTCTCTGTGGGCAATAGCGTAGTTTGCAGCCTCTAGAGCAGGCTCATTTATTAAATCCGCTAGTACCTGCTTATTCTCTATTTCACAAACGCCTAAAAATGTAGGGGTGGTTTCATTCGCAAGTTGACTGATTACTTTAGCAAGGTTCTGGAGTTTAGATGCGTATCTGTCACTATTCCATGCTTTTTCTCCATTTGGGGTAAACTGCTCGTCTTTGACGGTTTTTAGATGGTCAGTTGTGTCAAAAAGATTCTCTACGTTGTAAAATCCGACAGTCGCTATATGTGCATCTTTTTTAGTGCATGAGAGGCATAAAAAAACTATGGTTACAGATAGATAATATTTCATTGAGGTCAAAGCAACACTTTTTTTAGCGATTATTTTCAATGGGACTACAATCCATCGCTATTCTGTTGAAAAATGTCAATGACTCATTCTATTTTTGTTTGTTGGTGAGCAGTGATTGAAGAATGATAGCTGTGCTGAACCCCAAGAAAAGGTATCGTTAATTTTTTTTGTGTTTTCTTATTATTTTTGCACGTCAAAATGAATTTTTCAAGTAAAATAAGTGTCATAATAACCTTGCTATTGACGAATACTTTTCCAAGTATAGGCCAAATGTATTTTGCCAATGGAACAGCGACAGCTTTGGGTGATGGTTGTTTTCAGTTTACCTCGGCTACTAACTGGCAATTGGCTTCTGTTTGGTATGCTGATAAATTAGATTTGACTACTAACTTTGATCTCGAATTTGAGCTGAACTTTGGAGCGAAGGACGTAGGAGCAGATGGCATTGTATTCGTATTGCAAACGAATGGGAATAAAGCGATTGGTCTGCCTGGCGGGGGCCTTGGTTTTGAGGGGTTTTCGCCAAGTTTAGGGGTTGAGTTTGATGATTGGAATAATGTTGATCTTGGAGACCTTGCAAGTGATCATATTGCTATCTTAAAAAATGGAAGCGTAGATCATTATGGGAGTAATTCTTTAGCATCTCCTGTGCCAGCACTTACCGATGGGGGAAATATAGAAGATGGTCAAAATCACCGTGTACGCGTCACTTGGAATGCGGCTTCGCAACTGTTTGAAGTGTGGTTTGATTGTGTCAAAAGACAACGTTTAACGATTGATATTGTTAATACTATTTTTGGTGGTGAAAGCGAAGTGTTTTGGGGTTTTACATCTTCTACCGGTGGTGAGAACAATATTCAAGTTGCTTGTTTACGAGATGATATTCTTACCTCGGATACAGTATATATATGTCAAGGCGAAAGCCAAGAATTGAATGTAAGAGAAAGTGAGAACAATGAATACTTCTGGTCTCCAAATGTTTATTTAGACGATAATACTATCAAAAATCCTGTATGTAAGCCCACTATTTCTACCATATACTATGTAGACTACACAGATCAATGTGGTAATAAGCTAAGAGATACAATACATGTAAGAGTAGAAAATAAGCCAGATTTGACAGACTTAAATGATGTCTCTCTTTGTCCCGATGAAAAGTTAACTATTACATTATCAAACACTTATGGAACAGTTTTATGGAACGGTTTAGAAGTAGGAGAATCTTTTGATTTATTGAATTACGAAGGAGAACTTACTGTCACATCTACAAATACGTGTGGAGTGGACAGTACAAGGGTAAATGTAAAGATTGATGACTGTACGTGTGACATGTGGTTCCCAAATATTGTTACGCTAAATAGTGATGGTCTAAATGAAGATTTTGGCCCCATAGATGCCTGTGTTCAAGCGAAAGAATATGTGCTTAAGGTATACAATAGGTGGGGTGAAAAACTATTTGAGACAAACGATATTAATGAGAATTGGGACGGTGATCATCGCATGAATAAAGTGGTAGATGGTGTTTATTTTTGGGTCGCCTCATGGAATTTAGTTAAGAACGGTAAAAATGTGCCAACAGTAATGAGTGGTACTGTAGATGTTGTTCACTAGTGCATACAACGGGTATTTGTATAACGATCGAAATTGGGGCCGATTAACTCAATCCTAAATCATATACCTAGATACTATATGGGCTCAATGTTCTTGAATTTACAGAAAGTGTCTATGATAGTGTCTATTCCACAGGAAAAGTGGTCATATGTTTTTCTGATAATTTGATATAGTCAGGAGAAAACACACGTTGTTTGCAGGCATAAAACTTCAATGACATTAATAAAATCGATTTCAGGCATCAGAGGTACTATCGGTGGTAAAGAAGATGAATCACTGACTCCCTTAGATATTGTTAAATATACAACGGCTTTTGCTGACGTAATCATAACAGGAGAAAACAAGAAGGTTGTAGTGGGTAGGGATGCTCGACTATCTGGCCAAATGGTCAATCAATTGGTGTGTGGTACACTCATCAGCAAAGGAATAGATGTAATAGACTTAGACTTATCTACTACGCCTACTGTAGAGATGGTGGTCGTAAAAGAGAATGCTGCTGGTGGTATCATACTTACAGCAAGTCACAATCCCAAACAATGGAATGCTTTAAAATTACTCAATTCTGCAGGAGAATTTATCTCAGCAGAACAAGGATCTGATATTATCGAGCGTGTAAAAGCTAGTAATTTTGAATACAACAACATAGGGTCAATAGGTTCTTATGAGTTGATGGAAGGTACTATTGATTGGCACATAGAACAAATCCTGATGTTGGACATGGTGGATGTAGATGCTATTAAAGCGAAGAACTTTACGGTTGTTGTAGACGCTGTAAACTCTACAGGGGGTATAGCTGTTCCAGCGTTGCTAAAAAAAATGGGAGTGCTGAATGTGGTTGAGTTATATTGTGATCCAACGGGCTATTTTCCCCATGATCCAGAGCCTAGGCCAGAGAACTTAAATGACCTGTCAGCCTCCGTTCTCCAACATCAAGCAGACGTTGGTATTGCCGTAGATCCAGATGTAGACAGGTTGGCGTTTGTAAATGAAAACGGTGATATGTTTGGAGAAGAGTATACCTTAGTTGCGGTTGCGGATTATGTACTGAGTCAAAAGAAAGGAAATACAGTTTCTAATCTAAGTAGCACACGAGCTCTCAGAGATATTACAGAGAAACACGGTGGATCTTACGGCGCTAGTGCTGTAGGAGAGGTGAATGTGGTACAAATGATGAAAGATACGGATGCCGTAATAGGTGGAGAAGGTAACGGTGGTGTAATCTTGCCAGAGCTCCACTACGGTAGAGATGCATTAGTAGGTATTGCTTTATTTCTTACTCATTTGGCCAAGAGTGGCAAGCCTGTTAGTCATCTTAAAGCGAGTTACCCAGGATACATTATTAGTAAAAATAAAATGGAACTCACGCCAGAGATTGACGTAGATTATATTTTAGAAAAACTAAAGGACAAGTACAAAAACCAACCGGTAAACGTTATTGACGGTGTTAAAATAGAATTTGACACGGAGTGGGTGCATTTAAGGAAGTCAAATACAGAACCAATCATTCGTATATACGCAGAAGGAAGCACCCTGAGTGTGGCAGACAGTTTAGCCAACAAGATTAAATCAGATATCAGAGAATTACTTTCTTAGACTTTCAATAGTTTTTAGTAATCGAGGGCCATACCAAGAGTAGAGTTCTCCGTCTACCAATCGGATTTTTGCTTCAGCAAAATGACTCTTGAGTGCACTTATGTGGCTTTCTTTAAAAGGGAACGGCTCAGAAGAAAGTAAGACGTAGTCAGGGTTTATTTTTTTTATTTCATCGAGACTTATGGTGGGGTATCGGCTATCCTCTGCTGATATTGCATTGGTGTATCCGTGTGCATTAAGAATACTATTGATAAATGTGTTGCGCCCTGCTGCCATGTACGGATTATTCCATATGAGATAAAGAGCCGTTCCTCTTATTTGTTTACTGTTGGTTCGAAATCCTTCTTCTATTTCACTAGCCAAATCGTCAGCTTTCTTTGATTTACCCACTAGTTTACCTATCTGTCGTATCATAGCAGTTGCGTCTTTAGATGTATAGATGTCACTTAACCATACCGGAAACTCTAGTCTCAACTCCTCTATTTGTTCTTTTACATTTTCTTCTTTATTTCCGATTATTAGATCCGGTTTTAGTGAGCGTATCTTATCTAATTGAAGCTTTTTGGTTCCACCTATTTTTGTGGATTCTTTGAAATTATTTTGTGGGTGATAGCAAAAAATTGTTTGTCCAACTGGAGGTGTACCCAAGTAGTAGAGTAATTCAGTTTGAGACGGCACAAGAGAAAGTACACGTTTAGGGGTGCCGCTTAGCGTAATGCTATGATTAGTTTGATCGTTATAGTTCATTATACTATAAGTAATGTTTTATATTTGTCAAATATAAAATTCTTGTATTTCCAAAAACACATATTATCACTAGTTATCTTACTGTCTGTTCAACAGTTTGTTGCGGGACAAAGCTATTTTGCAAATGGAGATGCACGCGCAATAGCTGGCTCTACTTGTTATCAGCTTACTGCAGCTACCAATTGGCAAAATGGTTCTGTTTGGTATGCAGATAAGTTGGATCTATCCAAAGATTTTGACTTAGAATTCGATTTGAATTTTGGTAATAAAGATGCAGGAGGAGCTGACGGTATTGTATTTGTAATGCAAACCGTAGGAAATAAAGCATTGGGTCTAGATGGTGGGGGAATTGGGTTCGAAGGTTTCTCTCCAAGTATTGGCATTGAGTTTGATGTTTGGCAAAATGCGAGTACGGTGGATATCGCCAATGACCATATTGCGATCGTAAAGAATGGTAGTCTAAATCATACTGGTGTGAATTCAATAACTGCTCCTGTGCCAGCCCTCCCAAGTGGAGGTAACATAGAAGATGGACTAAATCACTTAGTAAGAATTACGTGGATTGCTTCATTAAATCTACTTGAAGTCTGGTTTGATTGCGATAGGAGACTAAGTACTACTGTTGATATTCAGAATGCAATTTTTGGTGGACAGAATGAGGTGTTTTGGGGATTTACCTCGGCTACTGGAGGTTCCAACAACAAACAAGTTGCTTGCTTACGAGACGATATATTGGTGCAGGATACATTCACATTGTGCAAAGGGGATGGCATATTGCTAAATGCGAGAGAGAGTTTTGACAATACTTACTCATGGACTCCAGTAAATTTTTTAGATGATCCTACTAGTCGGACACCTGAGTGCACTAGTGTAATACCTCAGACGTATTTTGTATCTTATAATGATCGGTGCAACAATACTTTTCGTGACACGGTGCACGTGAGCATTGATGAGCCATTTACGATGGACGAAGGTGAAGATACACTATTATGTGATGGCCGATCATACGCTTTTGATTTACGTAGTGAGTACGATAGTGTACTGTGGAGTAATGGACTACGAGCAGCACGTATCTCATGGCAAGCTGCAGGATTATACCGATTGAGAGCATGGAAAGGTGTCTGTTATGATGACGACTCTTTTACCATTCGTACAGATGTTATCCCCACTCTTGATATTACTGGAGATACCTTATTTTGTGAAGGTGAACAAACTGAAATCAGCCTTAATATAGCTCCGTTTAGTGCTTCTATCGTGTGGCAAGACGCCAATACTGACACTGCTCGTTTTTTTGACGAGACCAGTGCTATAACAGTCACAGCAGTGAATGAGTGCGGTACCGTTCAAGCTAACTACAACGTAAGGGAGATATTTTTGCCGCCATTAAGTTTAGGCCAAGACTCAACGCTCTGTGAGGAAGATACTATTGTACTTGCAGCTCCTATACAGTCTAATTTGGTGTATAAATGGAGCACAGGAGCCGTAACTAATTCTGTATTGGTTACGGATCCAGGAGAATATTCAGTGGTGATAAGTGAAGCAGATTTATGTTTTGATCGTGACACAGTTGATTTTATTGGCATTCCCTTTCCCAGTATAGGGCTGGTTGAGGATGTATTGCTTTGTAGAAACGAAGAAATAGTATTAACAGTAGATAATGAGTTTGGAGAAGTGCTATGGGATAATGCAGTATCTGGCGAGCGTTTTTTATTGAAAAATAGAGAAGGAATTCTGAGCGTAAAATCTGTAAACCAATGCGGTGCAGATAGTACAAATTTATTTGTGAATCTGATAGACTGCTACTGCCGTTTGTGGTTGCCCAATGCCATTACCGTAAACAATGATAATCTGAATGAAACACTGCGTCCTACGTTAGATTGCCCAAAACTGCAGTCGTATAACCTGCAAGTTTACAATCGTTGGGGTGAGCAGTTGTGGGAGAGTAGCAACATAAATGAACAATGGGATGCCACTTATAAGGGAAAAGCGGTACAATCAGGAGTCTACTTTTGGATCGTAAATTGGAAGGGAATACTCAATGGTCAGCTAGAGCAATTTAATGACAATGGAGTCCTTCATGTCATACGCTAGTTACTTGTAAGGAAGCAACGTCTCGTATGTGGGCAGAGGACAATCAATGTATTTGACCTAACGCTTTCCTTTACTTCATCTTGAATTCGAATCAGATGTGCTAAAATTACTTGCTTAATAAGCCCGTAACAAAAAAGAAGGCCTTTCTGGTTTTACAGAAAGGCCTTCTTTTTTGTTTATGTACTGTTTTTCTTACTCTTCCTCAGAAATTTCTTCTTTAGCTGAAGCTTTCTTAGTAGCTGGCTTGGAACCGCCTTTCAGTACTTCTGCTACATCACCTACTATAACACCAGACTCTTCTTTGAAAGGAGATTCTACCGTTACTTTAGTTTTTAGGCGTTTTATGGTAGCTACTCTTACCTTAGCCACCGTTTTATTTTTTCTTCCTTTTCGTTCTAATCTTGTTACTCCCATTGCTAAAAATTTTTGCAAAAGTAATACATTTACACTTCTTTAATGGTTATGATAAGAAAATTTTTTAGTGATGGAATTCCATCGTTTTTTAACAACTATGATACAGGGGCTCCGTTCACCAAATGTACCTTCTGCGATGCGGCGCTTGATGCTAAAAGTAAGTATGCGATTGAGAAAATGATAAATCAAAACATCGCACTACAAAGTAGAGAGATAGTATATGAGTATGCTTTATGCTGGAACTGTGCTACGACTATGGGTAGCCAATTAAGTAATGATAGCAAAGAGGCTATACAAGAGCTGTATAAAGAGCATAGCGAGACTGTCATGCGTAAGTTGGACTATCTGCACCGTACAGAAAAGTATAGCCTAGAAAGCTGGCTAGAGCGTTGCTCCCTGACAGGCAAAGAAATAAGACTTTGTAGCGAGTTTTCTGTAAGTGGAATAGTAGAAGGAGGGAATCTCGTCTATGAGCAGTCGCCGATAGTAGTGTCTGACGAATTTATGCACAAACTGCAGCAGGTATTATCTAAAGAAACAAAAGAGGGTTTCGATGCTTTAAGGGATAAGATATTGGATAGCTCTCCATCTATTGAGGATCTCGTTTTTGGACCTGTTCCTGGATTGATGTAAAAATCTAAATTATGACGCATAAAAAAAGCCTTGAACAGATGTTCAAGGCTTTTTTTATGCGTGTTACGGCGATACGGATTACTCAGTGATCGTAATTTTCTTTGAAGCAACAGAATTACCTGCTTTTATAGAGTAGATGTACATACCAGCTGCTAAGTCAGTAATACTCACGTCTACGTTGTGCTCACCACCGGCGTAATAACCGTTTACTACTTCTTTCACTTTGTTACCCAATAGGTCGTATATTCCTATTGTTACGTCAGTTCCATTTACCAAGTTGAAATCAGCTTTTAATATTTCTGAACTGGAAACTGGGTTAGGATATACTCCAAAAGTGACATTTTTGTCTAGTTCTTGAGTACCTAGTGTGCTTGTGGTGATGTGGAAAGCATAGTTTAGGTATCTGTCATCAAAAAACACGTTACCTGGAATACTATTGCTCCAACCATTCACATCACCTCCGTAGGTGATGTCACCAAATACCCACCAAGAATTGTTGATCCATGTTGTTTGTTTAACGGGTACAGAAGCGTTACTGAACATCGAGTGACCGAAATAATTTAACTTGTTTGTTATCTCAGCACCATTTCTAGCTTCGATAGTGTCTCCAAAATTATAAGGCAACATCGTTTTGTACGATATACTAAAACCTGCAGCATTTGTAAACTCTAAGTCGTCATTAGCTGCGTCAGAAGCTATGTCAAATCCTTCAGGAAGCGCTATTACACGGCTGCCAGACATCCAACCATCAGCGCCTGGTCTAGCAGTGCTGTCAGCTCCTTTTAGTGGTATTTTAACTTCGTGTGAAACATTGTTAGAACCCAATAGTGACTGAGTCCAGTTATCTGGTTTCATAAATAATTCGGTCTCTTCACCTGCAGGGGTAAAAGCTCTAAATTCAAGATTTTCCGTTTTGAAGAATTGTACTATTAAAGTGTCTACAACTTCTGTCATATTCCCAGATACTTCCATTGAGTCTACGTATCTTACGTAAAGATAAGGAAAGAAAACTGAATCAACAGTGTACTCATTGTATCTAGAAAGTCTTATATTATCATCGGATAATTCAATATTTTCGTCGTTTGGAGTAAAAACTGCTCCTACAGATGTCCATGTATTGAAATTTTCTGATCCATCATCTGAGACAAACTTTACAGTTGAATCTTGAAAAAGGAAGCTCACAAAACGCTGTAGGCTTGTAAGTTGTTCTACGGCGTCTACTGGGAATTTCCAATTGCTGTAGTTTGCTTTTAATTTGGTATCGCTTAGTAGTTGTGCATCTGTTACGATTTCTGCTCCTAACGGACCTTCTGCTCGAACTTCACTTTGAGCTTTCGCTTGGATTGAGAATCCTGCTACGATAAGACTAGCTAGTGCAATCTTTTGGAATTTTTTTTTCATGTGGTTGTATGGTATTAAATTTTTGTCAAAAATAATTGTTTCTTCAAACTTACGGAACATTAAGTTCAGTTATTGTAAGTAATCGGTCACGAAATGTTATGTAATATCCCCTTCCAATGGCCTCACAAGGATTTCTTCCATTACCGTTGAATCCGGTAATTGGTAAGCGGCAAATATCAGTTGAGCAACGGACGATGGATCGCTAAAGCGCTCCTTTGGCAAGTCAGTACCTGCCCATGAATTGGTAAGTGTAGCCCCAGGCAATACAGCACTAACCTTTATTTTATCTTGTTTTAGCTCCTCTCTCAGTACCTTTGTAAATCCTAGTTGTGCATATTTACTTATACAATATGACCCTCCATTCATGTACGGGGTTATACTTGCTGTAGAGCATATGTTAAATATATACGGTTTATTGGATGCCCTTACATGGTCAATGGTCGCTCGTGTAAGGTGATAGGTGCTTGCTAAATTTGTATTTATTTGTGTTTCAAAACACCCTTCGTCTTCGTCTATTAGACTCCCTGGAATAAATACGCCTACGTTGTTTACCAAGATATCTATTTTATTCACTTGCTTTTTTATGGCACTAGCAAAATTCAATACTCCTTCCTTAGTAGAGAGATCGGCAATGCACTGCACTAAATTATCATGTACAAAATCTGTGGCTTCATTCCGAGCCGAAATAAATACTTTAAAATCGTGTCTTAAAAACAATTCTGCAATTGCTCTCCCAATTCCTTTTGTTCCTCCACTGACTACTGCTATCCTCATCTTAGATTCGTTCTTACAGCAAATGTAGTTGCTAATTGTGGTTGTTTAGTTAGTTTTGGATGGAGTTATAGACAAGCTGTGGACTTTTTATTTAGTGCAGATATAAGAAGGCATTATCTTTACCGCCGATATGTCGTTTTTCTATCACTTCGGTAAATATCTACTCTTTCTCAAGGGCATGTTCAGCAAGCCAGAGAAATTGAGTGTTTATATAGATCGTACCATAACTGAGATGAATAATATAGGAGTGGGCTCTCTTGCCATCGTAGTTATCATAGCTGTTTTTCAGGGCGCAGTAACTACCTTGCAGATTGCTTATCAGCTTATCTCACCACTCATAGCAAAGCCTGTAATCGGTAGTATAGTAAGTGACAGTAGTATGCTAGAGTTAGCACCTACGATTACGTGTCTTGTCTTAGCCGGTAAAGTTGGTTCTCATATTGCATCAGAAATTGGAACAATGCGTGTGAGTGAGCAAATCGATGCATTGGAGGTCATGGGTATCAATTCTAGCGGTTATCTAGTACTTCCAAAGATAGTCGCCGGTCTATTGATGATTCCACTTCTTGTGGTTATCTCCATCTTTCTCAGTAACCTTGGGGGGATTATTGCTGGCGAAGCTTCAGGTATTCTTACATCTGAAGAATATTTGCAAGGGGCAAGAGAATCTTTTTTACCGTACAACTTATTCTTTGCTCTTGTGAAAGCTTTCACCTATGCTTTTATTATTACCTCAGTATCTGCTTTTCAAGGTTATACCACCAATGGAGGCGCGTTAGAAGTGGGTGCTAGTAGCACCAAAGCTGTTGTTTATAGTGCGGTAGCCATATTGTTTTCAGATTATCTATTGGCTCAGTTAATGTTATGATAGAATTAATAGACGTAAGAAAGTCATTTGACGGTGTAGAGGTACTTAAGGGGATATCTACGAAATTTGAAACTGGAAAGGTAAACCTCGTTATTGGAAGCAGTGGGCATGGAAAGAGTGTTATGATGAAGTGTATGGTTGGCCTTTTGAATCCTTCGAGCGGAAATGTTTTCTACGACGATCGTGATTTCACAAACTTAGAATACAGTAAACTTCGTGAGGTAAGAAAGGAAATTGGAATGCTCTTTCAAGGAACTGCATTGTTTGACTCCCTCACTGTAGAAGAAAATGTAGAGTTTACACTTAATATGTTTACCGACATGACGAAGGCTGAGCGTAGAGATCGTGTTGATTTTTGTCTAGAGCAGGTAGACATGGCAGGTATTAATAGTAAGTTTCCTGCGGAAATAAGTGGTGGTATGAAAAAGAGAGTAGGTATAGCTAGGGCAATCGCATTGGATATTAAATACCTTTTTTGTGATGAGCCCAATTCAGGATTAGATCCAGTCACAAGTAGACTTATTGACGAGCTACTAAAACAAATTACCGAAGAATTTAATATTACTACTATCATAAATACGCACGATATGAAAACCGTATTTGATATTGGTGATGACGTAATATTTATACATAAAGGGTCCAATGAATGGAGTGGTAAAGTTAAAGATATCAAAGGCAGCGGAAATGAAATGCTTACCAACTTTATTAAGGCCTCATTTTTTGATTAGAAACAAACACACAACACCTCTTTTAGCACAATAATTATGAAAAATTTAGTTCTCCTAATACTCTTTTCGGGCTCACTGTTCTCGTTTATAAATACGGTAGACGAAGAGGGAATTTTCCCAATGAGTGATGTTTCCAAACTAGACCTAAAAAAAGCTGGGCTTGAGATTCCCGTTGAGGATATTTACAATGAGTCTAAACCTGCTCTGGTCAATGCATTGGTTA
>CAJXIQ010000041.1 GCA_913054375.1 uncultured Bacteroidota bacterium | reverse complement strand
CTGTTGTAGGATACAACTACTACCGCATACTGCAGCGTGATTTTGATGGCGAGAGCTCCTACAGTGAAATAAGAAAAGTGAAATTCAGTACCGGTACGGCAGCATACGCTATACAAATACTGGGCAATCCCATACAGTCAAACGAGTTGTCTCTAGCAACACCTGTAGACCAAGACATAGCCTTGTACTCTATGCTCGGCCAGCTGCACTGGCAAAAGCACCTAGCAGCCGGTAGCCACACCATAGACGTGAGCTTCTTGCCCAAGGGGACGTACCTACTACAAACAAAAATCACCAGTCACAAGGTGATCAAACTATAACCAAAAAAGAACCAATAATAACCAATAACTAAAACCAATCTTATAATGAAACAAATTGCATTACTACTCACGTTGCTATGTGCAGCAACGCTTACTCAAGCACAGGTAGGTATAGGGACTACTAGTCCAGAAACTACATCTATACTAGATCTAACCTCTACTGCCAAAGGACTACTGGCCCCGCGTATGACTACTGCACAGCGAGATAACATCACCTCACCTGCCACAGGCCTACAGATATATAATACAGACAATAGAGCCATAGAAACCTTTACGGGTACTACAGGCGAATGGTTTACCCTAGGAAGAGGTAAAGGTGCAGTAGTCAGCAACACTGCAGTTGGAGTGCAAGCATTATACTCAAACACCTCAGGGGGTTACAACACCGCAAATGGTTATCAGGCCCTTTATGCCAACACCATAGGGCATACCAATACCGCAACTGGTTATCAAACTCTTTATTCCAACACCACAGGCTATTCCAACACCGCAAATGGTTTACAAGCCCTTTTTTCTAACACCACAGGGATTAAAAATACCGCAACTGGTTATAACGCCCTTTATTCCAACACCACTGGGAATTACAACACCGCAGCTGGTTATAACGCCCTTTATCTAAACACCATAGGGGTTGGAAATACCGCTAATAGTTATCAATCCCTTTATTCCAACACCACCGGCAATCATAACACGGCAAATGGTTATAACGCCCTTTATTCCAACACCACTGGGTCTTCCAACACCGCAGCTGGTTATGGAGCCCTTCAAAACAACACCACAGCGGCTAACAACACCGCAAATGGTTATCAGGCCCTTTATTACAACACCACAGGGTCTTCCAACACCGCAGCTGGTTATGCTGCCCTTTATTCCAACACCTCAGGGTATTACAACACCGCAAATGGTTTCATGGCCCTTTATTCCAACACCACAGGGTATTACAACACCGCAAATGGTTATCGAGCCCTTCAAAACAACACCACAGGGTCTTCCAACACCGCAAATGGTTATCAAGCCCTTTATTCCAACACCACAGCGGCTAACAACACCGCAAATGGTTATAACGCCCTTTATTCCAACACCACAGGGACTTACAACACCGCAAATGGTAGTTATGCCCTTTATGCCAACACCATAGGGAGTAACAACACCGCAAATGGTTATGCTGCCCTTTATAACAACATCACAGGGTATGAAAACACCGCAAATGGTTATCAGGCCCTTAAACTCAACACCACAGGGTTTTACAACACCGCAAATGGTTATCAGTCCTTACTTAATAACACCACAGGGTCTTTCAACACCGCAAATGGTTATAGAGCCCTTTATTTGAACAACACAGGGGATAACAACACCGCACTCGGGTATGCTGCAGATGTAAGTTCTGGCAACTTGTCTAATGCAACGGCTTTAGGATACGGTGCTATGGTAAGTGCGAGCAATAAGGTAAGAATAGGTAATTCATCTGTATCAGTTATAGAGGGGCAAGTAGCTTGGACAAGTGTAAGTGATGGACGTATCAAAGAAAATGTACAAGAAGCAGTACCTGGTTTATCTTTTATAGCTGAGCTACGACCTGTTACGTATACCTTGAACACCAGAAAACAAGACGTCCTTACTATGCAAGCAATGCCAGATAGTATTAGAGAAAGACGCGTGCTATCGGATGATGAGTACCGTGCTTCCTCTAGCATAGTACGTACTGGTTTTATCGCCCAAGAGGTAGAAGCAGCAGCAAAAAAAGTAGGATTTGATTTTGATGGGGTAAGTACTCCTCAAAACGAAACAGATTTATACGGTATACGTTATGCCGAGTTTGTAGTACCTCTCGTAAAAGCCATGCAAGAGCAACAGGCAATGATAGCAGAACAACAAAAAACCATAGATGGGTTACTAGAGCGTATCGAAGCGTTGGAAAACTAGTACCGTCTCTTTATTTTTCAAAAATCTCAAAGAGGGGATGGTTGATGTATCAACCATCCCTTTTTTTTTATGCCGTCATCTAATTCTAGGGCTAGTATATAGCCTTACAGCACCAAAGCAATAGGCCCATAGTGTGCACGGCAGTAAGATGATGCTACAAAACACCAGCACCGATAACCCCACATATCAACTTTTTGTTAATAATGGTTTCCTAACACTGTAGGTCGTGTATTTTTGCGACTTTATTATGAACATACACGAGTATCAAGCCAAAGAAATACTTAAATCCTACGGTGTAGCAATACAGGAAGGAATAGTAATAGACAAAAAAGAAGATGCACTAGCCGCTGGAGCCCAATTGCGTGAGCAAACCGGTACAGACTGGATGGTAGTAAAAGCACAGATACACGCGGGTGGTCGTGGTAAAGGTGGAGGTGTAAAACTGGCCAAAAACGATGAAGAACTGCAACAAGTAGTAGACGATATACTGGGTATGACCCTAGTAACACCGCAAACAAGTGCTGCGGGTAAGCTGGTAAGCAAAGTACTCCTTTGCCAAGATGTGTACTACCCAGGAGCCAATGAGCCAGACGAGTACTACATGAGTGTATTACTCGACAGAGCTACAGGCCAAAACTGCATTATATACACTACAGAAGGTGGTATGGACATAGAGCAAGTGGCTCACGATACACCCGAAAAAATACACAAAGAATTCATAGATCCAGCTCTGGGATTGCAAGGTTTTCAAGCCCGAAAAATTGCTTTCAATTTAGGACTTAGCGGAGTGGCTCTTAAAGGAATGGTAAAATTTGTACATGCACTCTACCGTGCTTATGTAGATACCGATTCTGCTATGTTCGAGATCAACCCGGTTCTGAAAACATCTGACGATAAAATAATAGCTGTAGATAGTAAGGTAACCTTGGATGACAATGCTCTTTACCGTCACAAAGACTTTGCAGCATTGAGAGACGAAAGCGAAGAAGACCCTACAGAAGTAGAAGCTAAAAAGCATGACCTTAACTTTATAAAACTTGACGGTAACGTAGGTTGTATGGTAAATGGTGCTGGTTTGGCTATGGCTACTATGGATATCATAAAACTAAGCGGTGGCGATCCTGCCAACTTCTTAGACGTAGGAGGAGGGGCAAATGCGACTACCGTAGAAGCTGGTTTCCGTATCATACTCAAAGATCCAAGTGTAAAAGCTATCTTGATCAACATTTTTGGTGGAATCGTAAGATGCGATAGAGTAGCCAACGGTGTAGTAGAAGCGTACAAGTCTATTGGCGAAATAAACGTACCCATCATTGTAAGACTGCAAGGTACAAACGCCGAAGAAGCAAAGAAAATCATAGACGAAAGTGGACTTAAAGTATCGTCTGCTATTGTACTACAAGAAGCAGCCGATAAAGTAAAAGCTGTCTTAGCCTAACTGAATATGGCGGATTTCATCGAACTCTTTCCGCACAACATTAATCAAAAACATATAGACCATATAGTGCAAGTCCTCCGTTCTGGGGGACTTGTTATTTTACCCACGGATTCTATCTATGCCATAGCGGGTGACTTGTACCACAAAGACGCTATGGATAACCTCTGTAAATTACTGGGCAAGAAGCCGAATAAGGCAGAACTATCCATACTCTGCAATAATCTAAGCACCGTAGCCAACTACACCACTCCTATTGACAATAGTACCTACAAACTAATGAACAGGCTACTTCCCGGGCCGTTTACATTTGTACTCAAAGCTAGTGGACTCATACCTAACATTTTTAAGCGGAACAAAAAGACCATTGGTATACGCATACCCGACAACAGTATCTGCCAAGCAGTGATAGCAACCCTCGGACATCCATTGGTATCATCGTCTATACATGCAGAAGATGAGATTCAACAATACCTCACCGAGCCCGAACAGATATTCGAAGAATGGGACCATAAGGCAGATATCATCATAAGTGGCGGTATAGGTAGCAATATGGGCACCACGGTAATTGATGGCACAGGAACCGAACTGGAACTTGTACGCAAAGGACTGCAAGTGGATCGCTTATAAAACATCTTACATACAACTGATTTTCCCGTAGTCTTCTCGCGTTGATCTTAGTGTAGAAAAATACGTAAAACAAATGAGCAAACGGTCTAAACATTTTTAAATACCTATCTGTTGTTTAACTTTGACCGCTTATAAATACATGAGAACTCTCGCCATTCTTTTGCTTTTCACCATTATCGCAAATATTACTTGCAAACACCTGCAGTATGCTTTGGGAGATTTTTTTGAGATAGAGTTGGTAGAGGAGACCTCGAATGATACAGAAAATGAATTGGAGGAGGAGCTCAATTTTCACGAAGAAAATTCTCTCCATGAGTGCTTAATCCTGCCCGCAGTCAATCTGAAACCATCTACGGGTCTAGTAAGATTTGACTGGCTTGCAAGCGAAGTTTCTACGCCACCACCCGAGCGGTAAACGCACATCTCATAATCCCCAACTATATCATTTAGTTTACCATCAAAACATTATTTTAATACGTTAATGAAAAAATATTTATTTCAGATTAAATCTGACCTGCCAGCAGGTCTTGTCGTCTTTTTAGTAGCCGTACCCTTATGTCTAGGCATAGCCGCAGTAAGTGGAGTACCCGCTTTTTCTGGTCTTATAGCCGGTATTGTAGGCGGTATTATCGTTGGTTCTTTCAGTGGCTCTTCACTCGGAGTTAGTGGCCCTGCGGCAGGCCTAGCAGTCATTGTTGCAGATTCCATAGATGAATTAAAAATACTCTTGGGGGGTTCTGCTGACTCTAGTGCGTTTTTTATCGAAGCATTTCAGATGTTTCTGCTCGCTGTAGTCTTGGCGGGAGTCATTCAGTTGATTTTAGGATTTATCAATGGAGGCATTATTGGTTACTACTTCCCTTCGTCTGTGATTAACGGGATGTTGGCCGGTATTGGTCTAACCATCTTTCTTAAAGAAATACCCCACATATTGGGCTATGATGCAGATATGGAAGGAGACCTTAGTTTCTTTCAAATCGATGGAGAAAATACATTCACAGAAATAGTCAACGCCATTGGTAATCCCGATATTGGAGCGACAATAATAGGTTTCGTAGGCCTCGCTATTCTCATTATTTGGCAACAAAATTTCATCAAAAGATGGAAGGCATTCACCATTATTCAAGGACCACTTGTGGCCATACTTGCGGGTATTGCTTTGGTATTTGCATTCAAGGACAGTTCTCACGAGATGATACAAGAACACCTTGTAAATGTGCCGGTAGCCAACAATACTAATGAGTTTCTACGTTTCTTTACCTTACCCAACTTTAGTGCAATCACGAGTCCTCTGGTGTGGAAGACTGCCGCTGTAATAGCCATAGTAGCTAGTTTAGAAACCTTGCTTTGCGTGGAAGCAACAGATAAACTCGATCCCGAAAAGAATATTACTCCCACTAATAGAGAATTGAAAGCTCAAGGAATTGGCAATATTATTTCTGGACTCATCGGAGGACTTCCCATTACACAAGTAATAGTGAGAAGCTCTGCCAATATACAGAGTGGTGGCAAAACCAAAATATCAGCCATTCTACATGGTTTTTTCATCTTGGGATTCATAGCATTGCTCCCGGGTGTGCTCAATCTTATACCCCGTGCTAGTTTAGCAGCTATTCTACTCATCGTAGGTTACAAGCTGGCTAATCCTGCTACATTCCGAGCAATGTGGAGCAAGGGCAAAGCTCAGTTTATTCCGTTTATCATTACCCTATTTTTTATTGTTTTTAAAGACTTACTATGGGGAGTGGGTATTGGACTGGTAACGGCTACTTTAGAAATTCTGTACATCAACTACCGCAAGCCCTACTTACTTGACCTAGACTCCAATAAGGATGACAATGCCTATAACTTTCTTCTTGCCGAGGATGTTACATTCTTGCACAAAGCAAGTATAATGGAAACCTTGAATAAGGTACCAAACGGTTCTGTAGTAACCATAGACGGAACAAAATCTATCAGTATTCACCCAGATGTAAGAGAAATAATAAGTGACTTTGAAACGCACGCAGCATTTGCTAACATACAGCTTACTCTGAAAGGTTTAAATGAAGGGGAACAGCCCAATCCTGTAAAGGAATTTCATGATTCTATTTAAGTCTAAAAGCGTGAACTTTTAGGATTTGAGTTTGCCATGTGGCAGACCTAAATCCATAAAAAAAGGGGTGCAGTGATTATTCACTGTCCCCTTTTTTTTATGGTACTATGCTTAGCTTACCAAATCTTTATTCTTGCAGAATCATGTTTATGCATCCCGCTACCAGTTTCACACGTACCAAAAGCCTCGTAGTATGGTCCAAAATTAACCAGAGGACCAATCACTCTATACTCTGCTGGTGAGTGTACATCACTCTTCAAGCGTTTTACCAATTCTTGCTCTTTTATATTTCCTTTCCATACATTAGCCCAACCAAGGAAGAAACGTTGTTGCCATGTAAATCCATCTATATCATCTGGGGTATTGCCCTCGTACTGCTTTTGTAAAGCTTCGTATGCCAATGTAACACCGCCAAGGTCAGCTATATTCTCACCCATCGTCATTTTCCCATTTACGTACATACTATCTACGGGCGAGTATCCGTCGTACTGCTCCCCCAATTTCTGTGCTAGCTCATCAAACTTAGACCTATCCTCATCTGTCCACCAAGAGTTTAGATTTCCATCCCAGTCAAACTTACTACCTTGATCGTCAAAACCGTGCGAAAACTCATGACCTATAACTGCCCCTATTCCACCATAGTTGATAGCATGATCAAAGTCTTTGTGAAAAAACGGTGGCTGTAAAATACCTGCTGGAAATACAATTTCATTATTGCTCGGACTGTAGTATGCATTTACCGTCTGTGGACTCATGCCCCACTCCGTTTTGTCTACAGGCTTACCCAGTTTTTCGAGCATCTCGTTGTATCCAAATTCACGTGCATTCATTATGTTCTGGATATAGCTGTTATTTACTATCTCTAACTTGCTATAATCTTCCCATTCATCGGGGTAGCCTACTTTATAGGTAAAGGCATTTAATTTTTTCATTGCCTTTTCTTTGGTCTCCGTACTCATCCACTCCAGGTCTTGTATTCTATCCTTATAAGCAGAACGAAGGTTCTCTATCATATTGCTCATATAAGCCTTACTCTCCTCGTCAAAGTACTCTTTTACAAATAGCTTGCCCAGAGGCTGACTAAGCACGCCGTTCATCGTACCAAAAACACGTTCGTTTCGAGGTTTCATTGTACTTGTACCGCTCAGTTTGGTTCGGTAGAAAGCAAAGTTTTCTGTCTCTAATTCCCTACCCAAGTAGTTCGCAAAACCCGTAATGGTATTCCATTTCAAGTAATTTTTCCAATCTTCTAAATTTTCTGATTTGATCAACTCATTGAGTGAAGCAAAAAAAGACGGCTGTCCCACTATGATTGTATCAAAAGCACCAAAACCTCTACCGCTGGCAATAGCCTCTACTGGCAGTGCATCTAAAGTAGCATCCCAATCTTTTAGGTTCTTTTTATTGTATCGCTTGTCGGGATCTCTACGCTCTAGTCTACTCCAACTTATCGCGGCTAGCTTGGTCTCTAGTGCGAGTATGCTCTCTCCTACTGTAGGATCTTGTCCGCTTAGTGCAAACATGCTGTTGATATGAGCTACATACGCTTGGCGTATGTCTTCAAACTTCTCGTTGTCTTGTAGGTAGTAGTCTCTGTCTGGTAAGTTCAAACCACTTTGGCTCGCATATACCGTATTCATCTTACTGTTCTTGCTATCTGCTCCTATGTACAGGCCTACTGGCGTACTTACTCCTTTGGGAGCTAGTTTGCCAAATAAAGCCACCAAATCTTCTTGGGTACTTGCCTCATTTATGCTTACCAGTATGGGCTCTATACCTGATATACCAGCAGCATCTATAGCTGCTGTATCCATAGCTGCATTGTAAAAATCACGTATCATTTGCTCGTCTGTTCCTTTATTGGCACTCGAGTTCTGGCGCACTACATCTACTATTTCCAACAACTTCTGGCGGTTTTCTTCATTCAGGATATTAAACGCCATCCACCTACTTTCGGTCTCGGGTACCGGATTATTGGCTCGCCATCCACCAATAGCGTATTGGTAAAAATTTTGGCAAGGGTTTACTGTACTATCTATAAAGCCGGTATCAAAGGCTACAATCTTCTCCTCAGAAGAAGTAGGATTCTGTGAACAAGCTGTTAAAACTGCCACTAGTACTAAAAATGCTATTTTTTTCATATTTGTATTAAAGCTACAAATATATGAGACTGCATTGGTCGTAGTAGTATATCGAAAACTATTTGAATAAAGCAAAGAAGTGAGCAGAACTAGAATTTACGTGATTGTTAGTCAAATGAATCAATATATCCGGTTACTGAGCAATAGTTCATCCTAAAATTGAGCGTAGGACTAGATGGAAGTTCTATTTACAGCGGCGTACACCATGGGACATAAAACCATCCGTGTACTGAACTTTATTTGGATACCACTGCGGACCACAAATTCTACTACAGTCCGCTCTGACTCACCACTAATTCGCGCCCTTCTCTTTTTTGACTTCTACTGCAACAATTTTGCCTGCCATCTGTTTACTTTAAAACAGCAAAGCAGAGATGAATATTACCCTGAAAGCACCCGTGAAAGGCAACTACAAAAAAGTAATGGCCGCTTTTGATCTGGCGCTTTTTGAAGCCTTAAAACCGACGTATGGAAAGATGGAGATAGCTGCATTTACGGGATCAAAAAAAGGGGATAAAGTGCATATGAAATTTCATAAACCAATACAAGCAGAATGGGTCAGTCACATCACAGAAGACGGTGAAACAGATCAGTGTGCTTGGTTTATAGATGTGGGTGTTCAACTGCCTTGGCCGTTAGCCACCTGGACACATCGCCATAGCGTAGAAAAAATAGACGAGGACAACTCTATGATTGTAGATGACATGACCTTTACGGGTAAGAATTTCTTACTTACCCTACTCCTCTATCCTAGCTTGTTTCTGGGCTTCTATCCACGAAAAAAAGTATATCGAGCGTACTTTGAAAAATACTATACCACTTAATTAAACCATGAATAATCCCATAATCATTGGTGCAGGTGTTGCTGGCCTTGTAGCTGCTATTGAGTTAGAGAAGCAAGGGTACTCACCCGTCATACTTGAAGCTACGGATAGTATAGGCGGACGTGTCAGGACGGATAATTTGAACGGATATCCCGCAGATCACGGTTTTCAAGTACTGCTCACCGCATATCCAGAAGCACAGCGATACTTGGATTACGACCAACTGGACTTGATTAATTTTTTACCGGGTAGCATCGTTTTTAAAAACGGTAAGATGAACAAAATAGGCGACCCAATGAGGGATACATCTTTCTTGTGGTCTACCCTCATTTCCCGTATAGGCACACTGCAAGATAAGCTGCTTATCCTTAAACTTTCTCTCGCTTTAAAGAAGAAGAGTATCGATACTATTTTTGAGGAAGTAGAGATGCCTACTTTGCAGTATTTAAAAAATTATGGATTCTCAAATAGGATCATAAATTCCTTCTTTCAACCTTTTTTTGCTGGCATATACTTAGAAGAAAACTTGAATACATCAAGCAGAATGTTTGAATTCGTTTACAAAATGTTTAGTAGTGGATCTGCCGCCATACCTCGAAGAGGAATGAAAGCGATACCAGAACAATTGGCCAGTCAACTAAACAGTACAACGATACGCTTGAGGTCTAAAGTACTTGCTTTAGAAGGCAAGACGATAACCCTATCATCGGGAGAAATACTTACAGCAGATAACATAATACTAGCAACTGATCCTTCACCCTTTTTTGGGAAAGTAAGGACTAAGCCACATGAATGGAAATCATGCTACAATCTCTATTTCCAATCTAAAAAATCTATTATGAATAAGCCTGTGATTGGACTGTTACCAAATCGGAAATTACTAGTGAATAATTTTCATTTTCTGGATGATATTTATACAACCAATGGCAACGAAAGTGTCTTATCTGTTACGGTGATAAACGATCGAGAGCTAAGGGAGGAAACGTTGATAAATAAGGTACGAGTAGAAATGCAAAATTACTGCAACATAGAAGCTGGCGAATTACTCAGAATACATCACATCAAAAAAGCACTACCCAAGGTGAGCAACGTAAAGAATGTGCCTACGGATACTTCGGCAATACTAACTCCCGGCGTCTTCTGCTGTGGAGATTATCTGGCCAATAGCTCATTGAATGCTGCTATGGCGAGTGGCAGAGTCGCAGCTAGCTTGGTGAGCAAGATCCATTCACCAGTGCACCAGTAAAAAAACGTTATACAACCGACTGACTCACAAAACTGTTTAGAAACAAAAACCACACCTGCGTTTACTTCCCTCTACCCTGAACCATAATTAGCACAGTATAAATAAGTATTTTGAGGTCTAAAATAATAGAGATATTCTCTAGGTAGAGCAAATCGTATTGAAGTCTATCTATCATTTCATCCACATTTTCGGCGTAGCCATACTTTACCTGACCCCACGAAGTGATTCCGGGTTTAATCTTGTGTAATCTGCGATAATGTGGAGCTTTTTCTACTATTTGATCAATAAAATACTTCCGTTCTGGTCTATTCCCAACCACACTCATATCTCCCATAAGGACATTCCAAAACTGAGGAAACTCGTCTAACCGTGTCTTTCGCAGGAACTTACCCATCCCTGTAATACGAGGATCATCCTCTTTACTGAGCTGCGGACCACCAGCCTCTGCATCCACCTTCATACTTCGAAATTTAATAATATCAAATGGTTTACCACCCAATCCTATCCGCTCTTGGGTATAAAATACCGGACCTTTACTCCCCATTTTTACCAGAGCTGCTATGAAAATATACATCGGCAAGCCAAATACGAGTACAAGTAATGAAGTCATAATATCAAAGCTCCGCTTTAGAAATTTCTGCCAAGGGGGAAGCACATTGGTTTGTACTTCTATGAGTACAGCACCAAAAACATTACCCATTTTGACCATACCCGCAAGATGCTGATAGAGATTTGGTATAATCTTAATGATAACATTAAGTCCGTCTAGTTTGCTAATAATGGAGGCTATTTGATCCTTCTGGTGCTCTTCCGTGGCAATAAGTACCTCTTGTACTCCATACTCATTTATTATCGAGGGTATCTCATCTTTGCTGCCCAGTTTGGTTATTTCTTGAACTACCGTATTTTCACCATTTATATTTACGAATCCTCTAAAAAAGTGGCCTTCTGATTTTTTGGCCGAGACCAATTCATCGTATATTTTCTGTGCTCTAGGTCCCGATCCTATAAGCAGAGTATAAAATCCAATTTCTCTATTCTTTATTTTGTAAGCGATTCGAGAAGAAAGTAGGATACGAAAGAGAGCTGTAGGCACAAAATGCAATGTAAACAATACCCCAAGAGACTCATAGTAGCTGTTATACGCACTCACCTCATCGTCTAGAATTAAAGTAAAAAATAAAATAAGAACTCCCAGCATGCTTGTGGTAATTACTTGCGAGAACTCTTTAAGTCTGCTCTTTCGGTATACGCTCCGGTACAAACCAACAAGCGTATGTAAAATGATCCAAAATGAGGGAACAACAAGTAAGCCGATATACAATTTACTATCGCCCCATACATAGCGCAGATAGTAGGGATTAAATCCTCCGTCTATATAACATTTCCTATAAACGAAGAAGAGCCCCCAAGCTAGCATCGCAGCAAGAAAATCTAAGGCTATATATTTTAGTATGAGTCGTCTTCTGTTCAAAAGTGAACCAGTTTTATATTATCAAAAAACAACTTAGACTCCTCAGCACTATTTGTTTGAGCAGATATGAATGTTTTAAACTCAGCGCCAACATACGCTGGATTATTTACGTCTGCCACAAGGCTAATGTAGATTTTTTTCCATTGCATTACGCCAAGCTCGTCTACCGTAGAAAAAAGATTTACCAAAGGAAAACCTTGCACCACATCACTTGTGATTGGGTATAAACCAATGACCGTTTCCGTGTTGCATTTAAAATTTAGCTCAAGATAAATGTCTTGGCCAGCTCTTGGCAAAGCGAAACTTTGTATGGTACTATTTTCAAAACTCTGAGCACCGCTAGGTATATCTACAGCACCGCTTCTTCTATTTGTTGTACCATTGTAAGCATATACATCAGTAGAATTTTCTGTGATATATAAACTATCTATGGTCGTGAAACTACCACTTTTCTCTAGGGATACACTACCATCTTCAAAATCTTCTATCCACGAGAATTTTGCATTCTGATTGTATACTACTACAGGAATTAAGGTATCTACTTTGCCGGGAGTAAGATCTATATCGGTATCAAATGATCGATAAAATGGATAGCGAATGCGTTTGTTATTCAATCCATTATTCTTTACACCGGCAAACACATTTATTCGGCTACTACCACTAGTCAATATGGGTATGGTTGCTGGCACTTCAAATGCTCCAATCAGCAGACCATTAACATACACCCAAGCGTCTAATATATCGTGAGCATTACTACCCTGTGTCCCGTCTATGGGCACTTCTAAATCTATATATGGAATGTGCAAATAGGAGGGTATTGGTTCTTCTTTGTCCGTACAACTAGGCACGAGAGTAAGCAACAACGCTACAAGTAGTAGTATTGAGGGTATTAAGCGTTGGTTGTGAAATTGCGTTCTAATTGCTCTTTTATTTTATCCGTCACTGACTGGAGTTGCAAATATTGAGAAATTCCAGCAATTGGGTCCGCGTTATTTGCAATGCAAAAGTAAAACGAATTTACTTCTTTTTCGAGCATTGCAATATAACCATCGCTATCTTCGGCTTGGCGATAGCAAGTACGAACTCCCCATTCTTCACCAGATATAGCTTCTTCTCCTGTATTATTTTGCACTTTGAGTACTTGCTGTACATAATCTATCGAGCAATACGTATTGTTCTGAAAAAACTTGGTGTGGTGTACCTCCTTGTTGGATATTTTACTTGCTGACAAATTTGCCACACACCCATTGTAAAATTCTATTCGTGCATTTACCACATCAGGATCCCTGTATAAAACACCTACTGCAGTACTGTATATGGATTTTACTTCGGAAGCACTTAGCTTCAAGGTTACGTCTATATCGTGCAGCATTAAGTCATCTATTACACTAAGGTGAGTAGATTTTTTATTGAATTTTACGAAACGACTACTTTCAATTATGCGTGGGGTAACCTCATATTTATCCAAATCATTATAGAACGAGTAAAACCGTTGCTTTAAACCAATTTGAATAACCGTACCAGACTCGTATGCGAGCATTTCTAGATTGCGTAAGTCTCTGCGACTACACAACCCTGGACTCTCTAAGTACAAATTCTTACCATACTTTATTACCAGGCTTAAGTTGTCATAGTTACTAGCAAG
>CAJXIQ010000040.1 GCA_913054375.1 uncultured Bacteroidota bacterium | reverse complement strand
CCTATGCCGAACATTTTATAGATGGTTAATACACGTTAATCGAGAAAGGTGAATAGCAGATAACGAAAGTAGTGCTTCAGCCGTTGAATAGAGGTTCGATATGTGTGCAACAAGGTTGATGTAGCAAATTTAGTGAATAATATCAGTCTTTGTTAATACCTATTTAGTTATTCTTGGAATAAGAATTGCATACTATTGAACGTATTATAATTGAGATAAAAAATATGAGCATTAAAAAAGTATTAGGAATTTTAGGTATTGCTATCCTCGGGGGATTGGTAGCCTTGGGAGTGAATCGTTTATTCGTAAGTAATGATACCCCAGCAAGTTTTACGCAGCACGAGACGGCAAAGTTTACGCTAGCTGAAAAATTGGCAGATATGCCAGATGTGGATTTTGTCTCAGTGGCAGGTGTGAGTACACCCGCAGTAGTTCACATTAAAAGTACAATGCAGAGTGTCTCTAGTTCTCGGCAGGGTCTAAATCCTTTCGAAGATTTCTTTGGACCAGATTTTAGGCAACAGCCACGCGGGCCTCAGCAGAGCACAGGTTCAGGCGTTATCATAAACAAAAGTGGGTATATCGTAACCAATAATCATGTAGTAGATAATGCCGCTAAAATAGAGGTTGTTCTCAATGATAAACGTACGTATGTGGCAGAAATAATGGGAGTAGACCCAGAGACAGACTTAGCCTTACTGAAGATAGAGGAAGATAATTTACCTTTTCTTAATTTAGGGAATAGTGACGAACTAAAAGTAGGAGAGTGGGTGGTTGCAGTTGGTAATCCATTTAACCTTACAAGTACAGTAACAGCAGGTATAGTGAGTGCCAAAGGTAGAAGTATAAATCTGCTACGTCAGCGTGGCGGGGAGTATGCCATAGAGAACTTTATACAAACAGATGCAGCCGTAAATCCAGGTAATAGTGGTGGAGCTTTAGTGAATACCAGGGGTGAGTTAATAGGCATTAATACAGCTATTGCTTCTCAGACTGGTTCGTACTCGGGATATTCTTTTGCTATTCCTATTAACTTAGCCAAGAAAATAATTGCAGATTTAAAAGATTATGGTGAGGTAAAAAGAGCTATACTGGGTGTGCGTATTCAAGATATTACGCAAGAGTTAGCAGACGAGAAAGGTCTCAAAAATTTGGCAGGGGTGTATATCCCAGCGGTAGTTGAAGACGGTAGTGCAGATAAGGCAGGTGTAAAAGAAGGCGATGTTATTCTTAAAATAAATGGAATAAAAGTGAATAAGTCCTCTGACCTACAGGAGCAAATAAGTAAGTATCATCCTGGAGATAAAGTAGAAATATCAATCATGCGAGATGGTAAAGGTACGGAGATAACGGCCACCTTATTATCTAAAGGGGGAGAAAACGAGATAACCAACGAAGTGAAGCGAGAAGAGTTGCATGTACTTGGTGCTGAGATAGAGAATCTGAGTAGAGATGAACGTTTGGACCTAAAAATAAAACATGGAGTGAAGATAACTAAGCTTGGTAGTGGTCAAATGAAGAGTAAAGGGATACCGACAGGCTTTGTAATAACGCACATCGATAAAACGCCAATGTATACCACTCAGGACATAGAGAATGCGTTGAAAGATAAGTCTGGTTCTGTGCTTATAGACGGTGTAACTAACGATGGAAAAAAAGAAGCCTACGCCATCCGATTGGACTAGTGTTATGTTTTTATTAGTATTGGATTTAAGGTTCCCCTTGCTTTAGCACGGGGAATTGTTGTTTATAGGTTATTACACGAATAGTTTGTCCGTCATCACTGAGGTGAAAAGGTTTTACGTCCTTCTTTTTTTTTCTAAAGATAATTTAGGTGCAAGTCTAGAGTAAACTATACTTCAAAACCATTCCAGGTTTCAAACTTCCATATTTCGAGAATTTGGTCTAGGTGTAGCGTGTATGGAGCATAGGCGCTATTAGTGCTTACTAGTGTGAGGCTTTGTTCGCCTTTTATCTTGTTGTACAGGCGTTTAAAAACGATTCCTTCGTCCTTGGTGACTACAATGTAGTTGTCTCCATCTTTTATGTCGTGCCAGTCTTGCAGGTAGCTAGCCGTTACCCAGGATCCCTCACTCACCGGAGGCATACTATCTCCTTTTATCTGAAAACTACGGTACGTTCTGTTTTTGGGTAGAAAGGGCAGTTTAAATTTGGGTAAGTCTTTAATGAACTCAGGATCGGAGTATCCACCAGTATATCCTGCTTGCGCCTTCATGCTTACGATTTCTATATTTTCTTCCTCATTAGCATCTACACTTACGGTGAGTAGACGTAGTTTTCTGCCACGTACATCTGCCTCACTACCTTTTAGTATTTGTGTGAGTTTGAAATGAGTTAACTTGCTTAAATCATGGCGAACAAGGCCATCTAATGTGACATTAAAATAGTCTGCAATGTCTATCTGAATATCAAAAGGAGGTTGTACTCCTCGTTCGTAACTATTTAGTTTTGAGCGTGTAAGGTCTAAAGAGTCGGCTAGATCTTGCTGTGACAGTCCTTTCTGAGTACGGAGCAGTTTGATGTTTTTATCGAAATACATATTGGGTACAAATGTAGATTAAAAAATTATCTTTAATAGGATAATAATATTGTCATTTTAAAAATAGTTGCCTTTTTTTTAGTTGATTCATGAAAAGAAAGATAGGCGTTGTTGATAGCTAGTTGATTTACTGTGCATTAAAATATAGAATATCTACAGTAAATTATTTGTCCGCGTGTTGATTAACCTTTTAATTATCAATACTTTTGCACAGAACCATAAATAAGCACGATTAGAAGCAACCCATATGGGAATATTTAATTTTTTTACGCAAGAGTTAGCCATAGATTTAGGTACGGCAAACACACTTATAATTTATAAAGATAAGTTGGTAGTAGATGAGCCGTCTATTATAGCTATAAACAGAACCAATAAAGAGGTTCTTGCTATTGGTTCTGAGGCCCAAAAAATGCATGGTAAAACGCACGAAGACATCAAAACGATTCGCCCACTTAAAGATGGTGTAATTGCAGATTTTGAGGCGGCTGAGCAAATGATAAGTGGTTTTATCAAAATGATAAATACCAAAGGAACATTTGGTACACCACAATTGCGTATGGTCATATGTATACCGAGTGGTATAACACAAGTAGAAAAACGTGCAGTAAAAGAAAGTGCTGAGCGCAGTGGAGGAAAAGAAGTATATATGATTCCAGAACCAATGGCAGCAGCTATTGGTATAGGTATAGACGTAACCGAGCCTATGGGGAATATGATTATTGATATAGGAGGTGGTACCACTGAGATTGCAGTAATTGCACTTTCTGGTATTGTGTCTGATGAATCTATACGTGTAGCTGGAGATGATTTTACAACTGATATTATTGAGTACATGCGTAGACAGCATAATCTTATGATAGGTGAGCGTACTGCAGAGTATATTAAGGTGGAAGTAGGAGCTGCACTTCCAGATCTGGAAAACCCACCAGAAGATTATCCAGTGAACGGGAGGGACCTTATGACTGGTATTCCGAAGCAGATAATGGTTTCTTACTCCGAGATAGCACTTGCCCTTGATAAATCTATTTCTAAAATAGAGGAAGCTGTTATGAAAGCACTAGAGCTTACCCCACCAGAACTTTCTGCAGATATATATCAAACAGGATTGTACCTGACTGGTGGAGGTGCATTACTAAGAGGATTAGACAGACGTATCAGTAGCAAAACTAAGCTACCAGTTTATGTTGCAGAAGATCCGCTTAGAGCTGTGGTAAGAGGTACAGCCATTGCCCTTAGAGATACCAAGACCTATAAGACTATACTCTCATCTAGCTAATGCAACGCCTGCTTGCGTTCATAGAGCAAAACGTACACCTCATACTTTTTGTAGTATTACAAGCGGTATGCGGCTTTCTTATGTTCTATCTCAATCCGTATCAGCAAGCAACATTTACGCACGGTGCAGCCGGACTTACAGCCTCCACAAATCAACTTACTACAAACGTTACCCAATACTTAGATCTGAAAAATCAGAATATAAAGCTACAAGATCAAGTTGCAGATCAGTTTCGCAGTTCGTCTCTAGCAGCATTTCATTTTTTAGAGGATACGCTTACCATAAGGGATTCTAATCGCGTAGCTTTATTCGATATAGTACCCGTTCAAGTGGTATACAATACAGCAAACAAAGGAGAGAATATATTTGTGATAAATAAAGGAAGTAACCATGGTATAAAACGTAATATGGGCGTAATATCACCAGAAGGTGTTGCTGGGATAGTATTGACAACAAGTGCCAGGTATAGTTCGGTAATGTCACTGCTAAATCTTAATCTCAGCCTTACGCCAAATATCAATGGAACAGAATATTATATGCCCATAAAATGGGAGAACAAGGGTGTCAATATCTTGCGATTAAAAGGCATTAACAAACTGGAAGAAATAGCCATAGGGGATAGGGTAAAAACAGGCAGCTCAACCGTTCTGTTTCCAAAAGGAATTCATATAGGAACGATCACTAAGCTTACAACTAAACCCTCTAGTCAGTACTTTGATTTAGAGATAAATACCGCTACTGATTTTAGGAAACTGAACTATGCGTATGTGGTTATTAATAAAGACATTAACCCAATAGAATCGCTCATAGGAAATGTGGATTAGGATTGTATACTGGCTACTTATAGTGACTTTTCAAGTATTAGTGCTTAACCACCTTGACTTTTCAGCATTTGTGATACCGCAAATATTCATCATCTTACTGATATCGATGCCGTTAGGATGGAGCAAGATGACGCAAGTGAGTGCAGGTTTTGGACTTGGTATTCTAGCAGACTTGTTTGTAAGTACCCCAGGGATACACGCTTCCGCTTGTTTATGGCTCGTATTACTGCGCATAGGGATACTGAATACCCAAGACATAAAACAACAAATAGCAAGTAAAATGGACTATGATGTTAAGTCTGTTGGTCTTAATTCCTTCTTGTATTCCTCCACTATTCTTGTCTTTTTTTACCATTTTTATATTTTTTGGATTCAAAATATTGGCTCATTGCAATGGAGTAATTATGTCCTGACTTCAATGATTAGTTCTGTACTAGCGATCACGCTTATTTGGATACTACAGTATCTTACCTTTCAACATAAATCATGAATAAGCTGCGGTCAAAATACATCTACTTTGCAGTTGTACTTATTGGGTTTATTTATATCCTCCGCCTCTTTCAGATACAGGTATTGGACGATAAATACGTCAATATAGCAGAAAGAATATCGCTCAGGAAACAAACAGTGTATCCTCAGCGGGGTCTTATCTTTGATCGGAATAAAAAACTTATTGTATACAATGACCCCGTGTATGATCTCATGGTATCTGTACCTATAAGACTAAAGGGAATAGATACAGCAGCATTTTGCCAACTTTTACAGATAGAAAGAGAAGAATTTGATACACGCCTTGCTAAAGCAAAAAGAGCATCTTATCGTGGAAAATCCGTTTTTCAAAAGAACATTACCAATCTGATCTACGCTCGTGTTCAAGAAAGGCTATTTGAGTTTAATGGTTTCTTTTTTGAGATACGACAAGATAGAAACTACAAGTACAACAGTGCGGCTCACCTACTGGGATATTTAGGAGAAGTTAATAGAAATGAGCTCAAGGCTCAATCCGAAGTATATTACGAGCAAGGAGATTTTAATGGAAAAAAAGGAGTAGAACGTTTTTATGAAAATGAGCTGAGAGGTGTCAAAGGAGAGGAGTATTTTTATGTAGACAAGTTTGGAGTAGCCCGTGGCTCATACAAAGAGGGAAAATTAGATAGAGAAGCAATAGATGGGAATAATTTACTCCTGAGTATAGATATAGCATTACAGCAATATGGTGAGAAACTATTGGATAATAAAATGGGTAGTGTTGTAGCTATAGAACCACAAACGGGAGAAATTCTAGCCCTCATTTCCAGTCCATTCTATAATCCTGAAAAGTTCAATATTCAGAATAGAGGTAAGTTTTATAATATGGCTATTAATGATCCTACTAAGCCTATTTTTAATAGAGCAGTAAGTGCTCCGTACCCTCCGGGAAGTACATTTAAACCGGTGATGGCATTGCTAGGAATAGAAGATGGAGCCATTTCTAAAAACACACATTTTGGTTGCCAAGGGTACTATAGACTGGGTAGAAGAATAATAAAGTGCCATGGTCATACATTTAGCACGAGCCTACAAAGAAGTATAGCTAGTAGTTGCAATACATATTATTGTAATACATTCAAAAATATGATGCAGCTAGAGAAGTATAAGAATACAGAGGCTGCATATAATAGTTGGCAAACCTACTTGCGTAGTTTTGGTATCGGAAATAAACTCGGTATAGACATAAGTGGAGAATATAGAGGCTGGTTGAAAGATGCTGCATTTTATGATAAAATGCACGGTGCTGGCCGCTGGAATTATGCGCGAATTATATCCCTTTCTTTTGGGCAGGGAGAACTTGGCCTTACTCCTCTTCAGATAGCTAATATAGCTGCTTCTATAGCCAATAAGGGCTACTACTATACACCACATGTTGTCCGTCAGTTAGAAAATATGGAAAGCATTCCAGAGAAGTATTTGGTAAAGAATTATACCATGATATCACCTGATAATTTTGACCCAGTGATAGAGGGTATGCAAGAGGTTACTATTTCGGGTACCGCTGCTCATATTGCTATTCCCGGGATTAATATCGCAGGCAAAACAGGTACGGTACAAAATCCGCATGGCAAAAATCACTCTGCATACATGGCTTTTGCTCCTGTGGAAAATCCAAAAATAGCCATTGCAGTAGTAGTCGAGGAAGCAGGATATGGTTCAGCTTGGGCGGCACCCATTGCTCATCTTATGATTGAGCGTTACTTGATGGGAGATAGCATTGGTCCGAGTGCCAGAGAATACTTGGAAAAAAAAATGATTGATAGTGATTTAATACCCTACAAGTATAAAAGCTCTAGAAACAAATCGTTGTATGGAAAGTAAAAGTAGGATCGATATACTAAGCCTTATCCTATTTGTAGCAATAGCAGCTTTAGGAGTAGCTAGCGTTTATTCTGCTACTTATGAGTTAGGAGCAGAATCTATATTGGAAGGTAGAAGCGGCAAGCAGCTTATGTGGTTTGGCGTTTCAGCAGCTATTGGAGTAATCATTTTCTTACTCAATGCAAACTTCTTTGAGTTTTTTAGCATGTACTTTTATGTTGCACTCATGTTACTCTTGGTGGTAGTTCTAGGTATTGGCTCAGATATAAATGGAGCACGCTCTTGGATAAAAATAGGATCGATAAGTATACAGCCGTCTGAGTTTGCAAAATATGGCACTGCCTTTGCCGTGTCTACGCTGCTCAGTAGTATAGATTTTTCTTGGAATAAGGGTAAAGATCTTATAAAAATTGCTGCAGTTATACTGCTTCCAATGGGGCTAATCATACTGCAAGGAGATACAGGATCAGCACTAGTCTTTCTTAGTTTCTTTTTGGTATTTTATCGTGAGGGTCTTACACCAGCTATCATCGTTATTGGTCTTGTGGCTGTTATTATTTTTGTGCTTACACTCATGTTTACTTCTATGTACTTTAGTGGCGGAGTAGTTGTACTTTTTCTTATTTTTTATGCATTCACCTATAGTAATAAAAAGCTACTAATACCTAGTCTGAGAATTTTAGGAATTGTAGTGCTTTTTAGCTTAAGTGTTCAGTTCTTGTTTGATAATGTGCTGCAAAAGCACCAGCAAAAACGTATTCAGGTTACACTAAACCTAATAGAAGACAACCAAGGCGCAGGGTATAATGTAAATCAAAGTAAAATTGCCATTGGCTCAGGTGGAGCCTCGGGTAAAGGTTTTTTAAATGGTTCTCATACGAAAGGTAATTTTATCCCAGAGCAAGAGACAGATTTTATTTTCTGTACCATTGGTGAGGAAGGTGGATGGGTATACAGCACACTGACTATCGGCTTATTTATGGCCTTCATTCTCAGACTATATCATTTAGGAAATAGAGCCAAGAAAAAATTTAAACGCATATTTATATGCTCTCTCGCATCCATTATTTTCTTTCATGTTATAGTGAATGTGGGAATGACAATAGGCTTAATGCCTGTTATAGGCATACCGCTACCCTTAATTTCTTATGGAGGTTCATCTGTATTGGCCTTTTGTATTTTTATTCTTACTGCCCTCAAAATGGACGCTTCTAGAGACGGAGACTTAGTATCAACATACGCATGACAAGAGTACATCAACTCACATATGGTCCCTTTGGGGAAAACACGTATATCATTGTAGATCAAGAAAATAATGCTTTGGTTATTGATCCAGGGATGTATTATCCGGAGGAAAATGCTAGAATATTTGAGTATCTCAATGCTCAGCAAATAAAACCAACTCGACTTATACTTACGCACGCTCATTTAGACCATGTCTTTGGAGTAAATTGGTTTCACACTCATCATAATCTAACTCCAGAATTACATAGAGCAGAGAAAGTGGTATACGATAGCGCACAGGCTGTTGCTATGCAGTATGGCCTTCGTATGGAGCCTTTGGTTTCCCCCAAGGTTGGCTTGGTAGAAGGAGAAGTAATAGCGTTTGGTGGTGCTACATTCAAAATTCTGTTTGCCCCAGGACATTCACCTGGGAGCGTTTGTTTTTATAATGAAAAAGAGAAATACGTTATAGGTGGAGATGTTCTCTTTCAAGGAAGCATTGGTAGAACAGATTTGCCCGGAGGAGATTTTGATACACTCATTAGAAGCATCAGAACGCAATTATTTACATTGCCAGATGAAGTCATAGTCTATAGTGGTCACGGACCGGTTACTACTATTGGCCAAGAAAAGATAAGTAACCCTTTTTTACACGATTAATCAGCCTCTACTTCGTAGAAATAAAAAAAGACCAATCAAGTGATTGGTCTTTTTTTGTATTGAGGTCGTTGCTATTTACTTTTGATCTTTGAAAGCGTCTATGTCAAACAAAAGACTGAAACGGATAGTGTTTTGTAGTGGGTGCCTGTTGGTGAATGGTTGTAAATAAGCGGCATCAATTTGGAACACCTTGTATTTTAAACCAGCACCAAATGTAGCGTACTTACGTGCTCCTTTTGTTTCTGCCTCGTGAAAGTATCCTGCTCTAAGAGCAAACTGCTTAGCATACCAATACTCAGCACCTACAGATATAGTAAATTCTCTGAGTTCCTCTTGGAAACCTCCTGGGGCATCCCCAAAAGACGAGAGCATTCCTTGGATTAGTGGTCCATCATCTATAACTCTACCTGTTATTATGTCATTGTTGTCGCCGTCTTGAACGCGATTACCATTGCTATCTAATTGGAATGTATATTGGGGGGTAGGTACTAAAAGTTTGTTGAAATCAAATCCAAATCCTATTTCGTTGTACTCATCCAATTGTGTTTTCCAGAACGTACCTAGTCGCAGGTTTACAGGGATAAAATCTCTGTTTGCCTCTGTAGTATACGTTATCTTATTTCCAATGTTGCTTATGTTTCCCCCTATGGTGAAGTCAAAATCTTTGCCACCTATTTTAGTATCATTCATATAGGTCATGGAGATATCTCCAGCACCGGCAAGTCCGGCCTTTATCTGTGCAGCACTAGTTCCTGCACTACCTCTTGCCAAGTTAGAGTAGATAAATCTCAATGCTATACCCAGTGATAGGTTATTCGAAAGTTTACGAGCATACGCACCATCCACAGCAAATTCTACTGGCTCAGCAATCCCCTGTGGTGTGCCTACAGCATCTGTAAATTGTATCTCGCCAAGAGTGAAGTAACGCAATGAGGCTGCAACTGTACTTTTGTCATCTATTCGTTTGTAACCACTCATATAGTAAAACCATATGTCTGGTACCAGTTGGCGAAGCCAAGGAGCAGCAGAAATAGATAGTCCTGCATCATCTTCTATAAATGCAAGTTTGGAGGGGTTCCAGTGAATAGAGTTTGCATCTGCAGATGTTGCCACTCCTAAATCTCCCATTGCGGCAGCTCTAGAGTCAGGCGATATAAGTAGAAACGGTGCTGCAGTGGTTATAACATTACGTTGTCCGAGCAAGTCTTTATTGGTGTTTACCGATTGAGCGTTTACAACTTTGAGTGTGCAAATTGCTGCGAATAGAACTAGATATTTTTTCAATGTTTTTAGGTTTGAGAACAAATGTATGATTAATTTTTTTTCGATCACTTTATGATATAAAGTTTTTCTGTTTTTGAGTTTGTGGTGCCGTCTTCAGCTCTTACGCTGAGGGAATAAAGGTACACTCCACGGCCTAAAGGATCACCATAGTCATCGCGACCATCCCATGCGATGGATTGAGAGTGAGCGGGTGAATTTGGTATTTCGTGTATCATGCTTTTTATAACCTTACCGGTAATACTCATTATACTTAAGCTTACAACTAAGTTTTGTCCGGATTTATTGTGGTCAAAGTGGAAGTTAGTAGATGAGGTAAAAGGATTTGGGTAATTAAGTAGATTATTTACTTGCACGCCTTCATCGTCAGCTACTTCAAATTCTGTATACGCATCCGCAGAGTTATTGTATACATCCCAAACTTTAAGACTGAGGGTATGCCTACCTATCGGTAATTCTTCAAAGGGATATTCTATTCTACCTGCTTGGTAGCTATTTAGATTTGGTTTGTAGTAGTCGTTGAGAATAATTGTTTTTTCGGCATCTGTACCTTTATCCAGTATTGCCGTCATCTCTCGTCCTATCCCACTACCAATAGTATTTATACCATTACTATCACTCAATTGAGCAAGAAGGAGTGGGGTAAAAGATGTGGCTCCTCCAAACACCCAAGACTCATCGTCAATGAATAATTCGAGCTCATCAAACTTATTATCTATCAGGCTACTATCAGATGTGCCACCAATGAGATAGTTGAGTTCTGTACCTCCAGCGTGCTCTAGCCCATCTGCAGCGTAATACGACAATTTGCCATGGCCTATGTTGTATGCAATATCCTTTGGTACAACAAACTGGAATTTGAATTTACCATTCACAGCACTTACTGTACCCTTATATGTGATTCTGTTTTGTTCTTGGAACTCAATTGGATAGCTATCTGCATCATTCCCAAATGTTTTGTAGGTTGACGGCTTATCATAAAAAGTGGGAAATACTTCTCCATTAAAATCAGTGATAATTTGATTTGAGTTATCACGAATCTCTCCCTCTATGGTCACAAGTTCTAGCGCGTTCAATGTATCGTGCACTACACTCGTAGTATCGGTAAAGAGCGCTGCGGGTACATTATTGATAGCAGATGTTACTACTTTATGTTCTGGATATAAAAGACGCATTGCAGGATCTGCTAGTAAAATAAAACACCGTTTATTGGTACTCTCTCTATCGTCAGCATTTCGCATCGCTTTGTATGCATCGCCTAGTGTTGGTAATTTACCATTTTGAGCACGCAGTAGATTTCCATTGACCAGCTGGGTGTTTAGTTGGGTATTTTGACCTATGTACACTACACGAGTAGTAGCGAGCATTCCCACCGCCCCTCCATTGGGGTTCAGAAGCATTAGCTCTCCTGGAGACTCAATCTCTAGATTATCTATTTTTGCAAGCTCACAACTTGCTGTTATATAGAAAGATAGCTTGTCATAATTGTCCCAAGCCATAATTTCCGGTCGCGTGACAACACGCTCGTGAGCCATCCCGTTTTCGCCTCCGTGACCAACGTAGTTAAAAATGAGCGTGCCTTGATTGCTTATCATTTTTGTCACTTCCTCGTTTACTTGAGGATATTTGTTACCACTACCAAAAGAAACTTGCTCGTAAGCATCCATCCATATTTTTTTGATGTTGAACTCCGGACTTTCAAATTGGATGGCTTTGGTCATACTCTCAGAAGGACCAATATGTTGGTTATTATTTTCATCATCTGCCAAGAAGGTTATCGTATTTATCCATTTCCCTCTGCTAGAAGCGCTGTGGTAGTGTAAGATTTTATCTACCAATATTTTTGCTTCACTGCTGTTGCTAGCAGGAAGCCGACCAACCCCTATATCTAATACTTCGTCTCGAGAGTTTAACCCCCAGAAGCCTTCGTTGCTATCTAATATGGCGTAGTAGTCGTCTGAGCAGTATGAGGAGGGAGGGAAGTTGCTCTCAAAACTTTGGTAAGTAGGTACTACGTTTGTGTTGTTTGTTTCCACGTTTTTGTAGTCATAACTAGCATCTCCAAACAGAAGTATATACTTCAGTGTACGTACAGCTTCTGGTAAGTGACCACGGTCATATATTAACTTCGCAAAATCCCTTATCCCAGTTACATCTTGTGTACCGCTCGAGAATTCATTGTAAATTTGTTTGGTTGTAAAAACCGACACAAATAGACCATTATCCCGATGAAAATCAGCTAGTCTATTTGCCTGACCTAATAAATCTTCACGCGTTACTATGAGGTAGTCTATATCCTTGGTAGCATGCAAGTTCTGGTTTGGAACTTTTTCTATATACTCAGGTGTTTTGCAGTTTGCAGGTTGAAAAAGGATGAACTCTGGCGGTGATGAAGCATTAACATTCTCAGCAGTAAAAGCAACGCCAGATCCTTCGGCAAAGGTGGCTTGTATACTGGGGATGTTTTGGGTACTAATGCCCCAAATCTCGTATCCAGAAGCATACGGAGACAAACTATACTGTATGTTACCTCCAAATCCATTACTTTGAGTTCTAATTATTTGTTGGGCTTCAAATGTGCCGAGTCTTCGTGGGACAGTGATTACAAAGTAATCAATCCATGCGGCAGCTTCATTAAGCGTTTTTTGGTAGTTGTAAATTAGGCTAATGCTATTGCTAGACGTAATGCGGCTTCTCACTGTAGATATTGCATTAGATCCAAATATTGCATCGTAATCTCCTTTCACGGTATTGTACCCAATAGTGGCAGCATTACTATCATTTAAAACAATACGCATACTGCTATTAAAACCTGTCAAGGAGCGAGCCATAGTCTCAGTATTCAATATTAATTTTTTTCCAGGAACTACTCCATCAACACTGTAATCAAAGGGTTTTGTGGTGTTTATTTGCATCTTGTCGCCCCACCATTTTCTTCCTGACTTTATATGATTCTCTGCGTTTTCTTCGTGATAAATAAGATGGTCATACTCGGTGATGGTATTATTTGCAACTAGACTTTGACCGCTCGATTTGGTGGTTATTCGCTTACCTGGACCCATGTCCCAGTTCAAGTAGTAATATGATGCTACATCAAAATCGTGCCCTTCAGCGGCGTAGCTAGCAGAGCTTACTTGATAAAAAAGTCTATTAGGGCCGGATGCGAACCACAAAAAGTAATCATCTTCATCCATCTTATTATTGTTGTTGTTGTCTACCGCTTTCAGGGCATTTTCTTGGAGGTCTTCAGTTCTCTCCTCGCTAATAGGCTCTGGGAGCATCGTGCCACCGTTCCCGTATACTCTAAAGTCTGACATAGATATGCTGCTTGGGTCGCTTCCCATTGCGCGTATGAAGCTCGCATCTATTTTAAAGATCCCATCCTGAGTTATGCGTATTTTGTAAAAATCGCCACTGGTCAAAACGGACTCATAGGTTTGATCTTTTTTGGTCTTAGGGTTCTGAAATTTTGAAAGGTCATGAGGAATCGTTTGTATGTCCCATTCAAACGAGGTAAGATATTCTGTTTTACTCCCATTATTTCGAATGGGAGTAAGTATTATTCTTAAATACGGAACGCCATTGTCCGTAGTCATCAGCTGTTCTATAGTATACTCGTTTTTGAGATAATCATGAAGAGAAGTTTCCCCAGAAATGGTACTGGTAGT
>CAJXIQ010000039.1 GCA_913054375.1 uncultured Bacteroidota bacterium | reverse complement strand
GTATATGATTGGACTATTACTGGCGGTAATCAATCATCTGGGGACTCCAGTGCAACTATTGCCATAGATTGGAGTGTTGCTGGTGGTGCAGATGTAACAGTAGTACAAAGAGCTTTCGATGGTGTCAATTCTCGAAATTGTGTGAGCCCGCCGTACACATTGGCCGTTACAATTTTTCCCAAGCCTATTGCAGATCAAATTAGGGGTCCAATAGAAGTCTGCCAAATATCAGACTCATTTGAATATACCGTATTGGGTTTGGCTAACTCTATCTATCGTTGGGCCATTAATGGGAATGATCAAGATATTGTAGGTCAAGGAACCAATACCGCAAAAATATTTTGGGATCAAAGTGGCATGTTTACTATTTCCGTGCAAGAAATTTCAGTGAAAGGATGTCCGGGAGATAGGATAGACACGACGGTAGTAGTACATCCTAAACCATCAACCTCACCTATAGCAGGAAATAGAGTAATATGTCCCAGTAGCTATAGTGGTCAAGTATACAGCGTTACGGGATTTACTACTTCTACTTTTTTGTGGTTTGCTGAAGGGGAATTGAATGCTGTGCAAGACGGCTCCAATAGTATCACAGTAGATTGGGATACCCTACAAAATCAAGGAAAATTAAAGGTGGTTGAAGTAAGTGATAAAGGGTGCCAAGGGGATACAATTTACCTTACAGTGGAGATAGACCGTCTATCTATAGACTTACGGTATGTTAGTGTAGGTACGCCAGATGATCGTATGGTCATAGACTGGCAGCTCCTTAATAATAGCACGGCAGATAAGCTATTCATAGAGAAAAGAGAAGCAGGAGTGGGAGCCTCATGGTATCCAGTTGTCACTGTAGATGGAGGTATTACCAATCATATAGAAACGGGTATTAATACTGACCTAAATGCTTTTGAGTATAGAGTTGTTGGACAAGATAAATGTGGGGTGACTATCTCCTCAGAGCCACATACTAGTATTTGGTTATCTGGTTTTCAAGATGAAAATTTCAATTCAAGATTAATCTTTACTGACTACCTGGGTTGGGATAATGGAGTTGACTTTTATGACGTATTATTGGAAGATAATACGAGCCCATATCGCGTGGAAATCATGGATGCTTCAGCGAATTCTTCTGTGGTGCTAAGCCATAACCCACAGCAATACCGCAAGTGCTTTAGAGTATATGCAGAAGAACGTGCAGGAGAGGGAACAAATTCCTACAGCAATGATATTTGCTTCTTCTTCTCCCCAGAGATATATGTACCCAATGCTTTCACTGCTAATAATGATGGGTTGAATGACGGTTTTGGAGTAAAAGGTGTTGCCATAAATGAATTTGAGATATTCATATTCAATAGATGGGGAGAGAAACTATACACCTCCAAAGACATCGATCAAAAGTGGATGCCTATTTACCGAGATGCAGATGTACACATGGGAACCTATATATACGTTATTAAGTACACTGATTTCGAGAATAAATTGTACCAAAAAACAGGCACAATAAATCTAATTCGGTAATTACCCTTGTAAGTCTACCTTAATAATCTTTTTGGTTTCAAAAAAATCTTCAGAATAAACGGTACTTAGTGCGGTAGAAATAAATTTAGCTTTCTTGTAGACGAAGGTTAAATTTTTCATTTCCTCTTCTAAGTCACCACCTTTTAGCAGAATATGCGTTCCACCTTTGGCTAAAGCTGTTTTGGTTAGCTTTACAAGTTTCAGTGCAGGAGCAACCGCTCGCGACACGATTACGTTGTGCTTGTCTGTGATGTTCTCAAATCGATCGTTAACCACTGTGATGTTCTTCAAGCCTAAGGCTTCAGCCACTCCACTCACTACGGTAGTCTTTTTGCGTATGCTATCTACAAGAGTAAAGCGTGTCTCAGGGAATAGAATGGCAAGTGGGATACCTGGGAATCCCCCTCCAGTGCCAATATCTAGGACTACATCATCCGATGTAAGTGGATAGAGTTGAGCAATACTTAGCGAGTGAAGTACATGATTGCAATAGAACTCATCCATGTTTTTTCTACTTATCACGTTTATTTTGGCATTCCACTCCTCATAGAGGGGTTTTAACTGTGTCAGTCTTTCTTTTTGAACAGTAGTAAGACTGGAAAAGTATTTTGTGATTAGTTCCATGTTTTTGGTTTAAGGAATGGTTTGGCAATACCAAAGAATAAAAGGTATAAGGTATATAAGATATCGTAATAGGGCAGGGCGTATCCTACTTTGGTGTAGCCCAATCGTTGGGACGGGCCGTACATTACAACCCATTGTACAATCCATTTTAGTGTCAAAACGCCCACGCCCAAATACCACATTTGAGGATATAGAATGAGAAGAGCTATTGCAAAAAAGTAAACCAACAGTTGAACTAGAGAGTAAAGACCCAAAAGAAGTTTAAACTTAAGCGAGTACAAGTTACCCGTACTCAAGTGTCTTATCTTCTGTTTAAGCCAACTGCTTATACCCCTGGGGCTATCGGAAAGTGTGAAACTGTCTGGGTCTAAACAAACGGTGGTATTTTTAAATGTGGTCACCTCTTGTACAAATAAATCATCATCTCCAGACAGAATATGCTGGTGACTTGCAAACCCCTTGTTCTCAAAAAAAAGCGACTTGGTGTAAGCTAAATTTCGACCTACACCCATGTAAGGAACACCTCTTTTAGCGTATCCTATGTACTGTATAGCAGTATGAAAAGTTTCGTAATTGACCATAGATCCCAATGGTGTTCTGCTTACACGTAGCGGAGAATTTCCAAGAACTACTTTGTGGGTTTCTAAATGGAGAGCCATACTTGCAATCCACTTGTCCGTTGCGGGTTTGCAATCTGCATCTGTAAACAACAGGTTTTCATGAGTGGCTGCTTTTATACCCATGGTTAGCGCAAATTTTTTGCCCTTCTGAAATTTCTCGTCCAACTGAATCGTTACTATCTTGAGCTTGGGGTTTATTAATGCATGTTCTTTTAAGTAGTCTTTTGTGCCATCCCAGCTTCCGTCATTTACCACAACAACTTCGAAATTAGGATAGTCTTGATTCAAGATAGCAGATAAATTTTTTTCCAGATTGGTGCGTTCATTTTTTGCTGCTATTACAACAGAAATGGGTAGGTTACTGCCTTTGGAGCTGTTATCGTTTTTTAGACGGGTAAAAAAGTACAAATAGTAAAAAAAAAGTACTAGTAACGCTATGCCAGCGGCACAAAGCAGCACAATAGCTGCTGTAGTTAATTCTAACGACATGGAGACTGATTCTAACACTTAGTTACTTTTTCTAAAGCCAAGAGTTGGTGCAGCATCTGGGACTGTTTTATCTTCATATGCAATACTCTCGATGTCATTTGCATTGATCGTTTTAATCATCTTTTTAGTACGTTTATCAACACTTAATTCACTCATTCTTAAATGTTGATTTCGGATAGCTTCTTCAATAATTTTCCGTATGCTTCTTCCATTACCAAAGTACTTATCTCTGTCTGTATACATCTTTGCAATAAGTTTCTCCAAGCTTTTAGTTGCAGAAGGTGCGAGTGTAAATCCAGAATCGCTCAATTGGTTCTTGGCTATATCCAGAAGCATTTCTTGACTAAAATCTTCAAATTCAAATACCCTGTCAAAACGTGATTTTAATCCTGGATTTGACTCAATGAACCGAGTCATGTTATCTGTGTATCCAGCGGCTATCACAATGAACTGTCCACGAAAATCCTCCATTCTTTTCAAAATTATTTCTATAGCTTCTTTACCGTAGTCAGAATTTCCGCCCTCTGTTAGGGAATATGCTTCATCTATAAACAATACGCCACCCATAGCTTTATCAATTATTTCCCCCGTTTTTATGGCCGTTTGACCAACGTATCCGCCAATCAGATTCTGTCTATCACATTCTACGAGATTTCCTTTCTCCAATATGCCGAGCGCCTTGTATATCTGTGCTAGTATTCTGGCTACCGTTGTTTTTCCCGTACCTGGATTACCCGTAAATACAGAGTGTAGACTGAAATTGTTTTGCACCTCTTGGTCTGTTTCTTTGTAGTAACGTACCAATTTTACAAGACTTTTTATCTCTTTTTTTACAGAGTCAATACCAATAAGACCGTCTAGTTTGGCAATAGATAGCTCAAGGAGTTCTTCATCGATAGGTATATCGGGTATGATACTCTTTGCGTTGATGTTTAGCTTTTCAATATCAGCTACTTGAACAAGTGATAATTCCTCTATGGATAAATCTGCAGGGTTCTCCTCATTCATTACACGAATCCCTAGATTCAATTTTGACTCTTCTATTAAGGATACGATAAGTCGGGCGTTTCCAAAAAACTGATCCCTAGAACGGTATGCATCCACTATTTTTTTGTAAAATAATTCTTCTGCATCTTCAGCAAAGCTTATGGCCTTTTTTTGGCTATGAATGTGTGCAATCTCTAGCAACTCTTGCGGAGCATAGTCAGGAAAATCATAGATCATTCTAAATCTAGATTTTAGACCAGGGTTGGATTCAATAAACGTATCCATTTCGTTTGGATACCCTGCAACTATGATGGCTATGTCTTTGCCGTCTGACAATTCTTTTAATAATATTTCTATGGCCTCTTTGCCAAAATCCTTACTATCGTCATCCTTGCGTGCAAGGGAGTATGCTTCATCAATAAACAATACGCCACCTTCGGCCTTTTTAATAGCTGCTTTTGTCTTGGGTGCAGTCTGTCCAATGAACTCTGCAACCAAGTCAGTTCTGTCTACTTCATGCACATGACCTTTGGTGAGCAACCCGAGCTGTTTGTAGATCTTACCTAACTTACGAGCTATGGTGGTTTTACCCGTTCCAGGGTTGCCTTTGAAAACACAATTTAAGTTTATGGTTTCTTCTTCGGTAAGTCCTTTATCTTTTCTTAATGCAATAAATTCTAAGTAATTGGCATACTCACGTATTCTACTCTTTACGCTTTCTAGCCCAATCAAGTCATCCAATTCGCGGAGTGTCCTTTCTACATCCTTTACAGAAATATCCGGATTCATCTTCGTATTCGGAGCAGTGGTGAGCAGTTTCGTTTGTTCTCCTTCTTCAAGCAAATATTCTACGAAATCGTTACCGATATGGAAGTTTTTCTGCAGAATAAGTTGGTCCATATAAATAATATTCAAATGGTATTTACCTTTCAACCAACTTCCTGGCTTATCAGCACCCCAACCTACCGTTATTTTATATTCGTGATCCTGCTTATACACGAAAATGAGTTTACTTATTGAACCTTTCAGTAGGTGGGATTCAGTAAGAAAGTTGAATACAAATTCACAACTCCAAAAATCAATATCTCTAGCTTTGTTAATCGCAGTGATTTCTGCCCAAATATAGCGTGATTCTTGATCGCTAAATTGTTCGAAGTATTTACGGTCTTCCTCCTTTATATTTTCAAAAGACCCTTCGTAGAAATGTACAGATTTAATATCAAAATATGGGTTGCCTTTTTTGGTAACAATACCAACGTCTTGAATATAAAAATTCTTTTCTGCTACAATAGATCCATCTATCTCAGCTACCCAAGTGTACGTTCCTGGAGTCCAGTAACTATTAGCATTGTGCGTTCCCCAGCCTTCTCTTACAAAGATGAGATTGGTATTTTGAGAAATGGTACGATCACAATTAAGTCTACAGATTTCATTCTTATGCTGGTCTCTACAGACTATTTCTAGTTTTAGATCCCAGTCCTTCTGTTTAAAGTTCAGATTAAAAAAAGAAAACTCAGCGTATACATAGGATACATCGTTTTTATCAAAAACGGAGCGATACTTTTTTTTATTATCGGCGAGCCATTCTACAGAACTATATGCCTTCAAATTTCTAAAAATATAGTTGGTGTTTTGGGTGCCTGACATTACGCTTCAAGGTTAAATAATAAATCTCAATTTGCAGTAAAATAGTTATTGAAAAAAAAGAAGAAATTTAATTGGAATTAGTATGAGGTTTTAAAAATAGTTTTAAGTTTGCACTCCTTTTTGGTGAGATGGGTGAGTGGCTTAAACCAGTAGTTTGCTAAACTGCCGTACCTCTCAAGGGTACCCCGGGTTCGAATCCCGGTCTCACCGCAACAGAAAGAAAAGATATTTTGTTCTTTTGACACTATTATTGGTTCCATAGCTCAACCGGATAGAGCAACGGTTTTCTAAACCGTAGGTTCCAGGTTCGAGTCCTGGTGGGATCACAACTTTTGAAAAATTTATTTTTCATAAAGTACTTCAGGAATCTAATCCCAATTATAGGTTTCTGAATAGTATACACCTCGGGGTGTAGCGTAGCCCGGTATCGCGCCTGCTTTGGGAGCAGGAGGTCGTAGGTTCGAATCCTGCCACCCCGACTTAATTAAGGCCTGAAGTTTTCAGGTCTTTTTTTATGCCCTAATTTTTGTTTTACTGTGGATGTTCATTGCGTAGATAGTTCATCGCCAGATTATTCTTAGAAATATTGGGACTTTTTACCCACTGGTGATGTCCTTAAATGAGTTAAATTGAGTTATGTCAAACCAAAAAAGCACCCGTGGTTAGACGGATGCTTTTTTTTGTTTTTGCTTTTAAAGTCTTATGCAGATAACATACTGCTAAATCTATCTTTGTGACTGTAAACCAGCACCAACGAAAGCACTAAGAATACTACCGCTCCAATAACATTGGCGGGATCAAAGAATAGATGAAACAATGCTGCATTCAGGAGAATTGCAATGAGTACAGTTAGCGATAACGGAATAAACTTGTTTAAAAGTAGCCCTAATCCACTTAACACTTCTAGAACACCTACGATGCTCATGAAAGGTGAACTCATTAGTAGTCCCATTAATACACCCATTTGTTCTGGGACCTCAGTAGGTTGTGGCATGAAATTCAAGAACTTGTTTGCTCCGAAAACGACCATCATTAATCCAACTAGAATGCGGATTATCATTGTTGCTTTTTGATTCATTTTTTTAATTTAGTTACTATCTATCTTCCACAAGTACATATTGCGTGCCAAAGGTATAAGACTGCTATTTTTTATTTTCTAGAGCCGCCTTTACGAAGCGAACAAATAGAGGATGGGGTGTGTCTACAGTGCTCTTTAGCTCAGGATGATATTGAACTCCAACAAACCAAGGATGTGATGGTACTTCTACAACCTCGACCAAGCCATTGTCGGGATTTATACCTGTTGCCATCATACCGCTTTTTTCAAATTCATCTAGGTACTTATTATTAAACTCATAACGGTGTCGGTGTCTTTCAGAGATTTGTGCTTTCCCATAAGCAGTATAGGATTTAGAACCTTTTTCAAGCTTACACTTATAAGCTCCAAGTCTCATCGTTCCTCCTTTTTTACTGACTCCTTTCTGACTGTCCATAAGGTCTATTACGGGATCTTTAGTTTGAATCATTTCACTGCTGTGTGCAGAAGTAAGACCAAGCACATTGCGCGCATATTCTATAACCGCACATTGCATTCCTAAGCATATTCCAAAGAATGGAATATTATTCTCTCTTAAGTACCGAATGGTATTGATTTTTCCTTCAATTCCTCTATCTCCAAAACCTGGTGCTACGAGTACACCATCCATGTCTTTGATTCTGTCTGCTATATTATCTTTATTGAGGTTTTCTGAGGGTAACAAGCGCAGATTAACTTTGCACTCATTTACGGCACCCGCATGAATGAATGCCTCTATTATAGATTTATAAGCATCGGGTAGTTCTACATATTTTCCAACAAGGGCTATGTTTACTTCGTTTTTGGGATGTTTGAGTTTAAAAAGGAAGTCTTTCCAGTTGGTTAAGTCTGCTTCAGTGCTCGTAGGTAGTCTGAGTTTGGCCAAAATGACTTTGTCCAACTTCTCCTTTTCCATCATAAGCGGTACATCGTAGATGGTTTCTACATCTATACTTTCGATTACAGCATTCTGATTTACATTGCAAAAAAGAGCTATTTTATTTCTAACCTCTTTGCTTAATTTGTGTTCTGTTCTACAGACTAAAACATCGGGCTGAACTCCTGCTTCCAAGAGTTTTTGTACGGAGTGTTGAGTTGGCTTGGTTTTGAGCTCGCCAGCTGCTGCTAAGTAGGGCACAAGCGTGAGATGAATCACTGCACAGTCATCGCTACCCAGCTTTCTTTTCAATTGGCGAACAGACTCCACGTAGGGGAGAGACTCTATATCGCCAACTGTACCACCAAGCTCGGTAATTACTATATCATAATCGCCACTATCTCCCAAAATTTTCATTCTTCGCTGAATTTCATCGGTGACGTGAGGAATGATTTGAACCGTCTTACCGAGGTACTTTCCTTCACGCTCGTTATCGATTACAGTTTGATATACGCGACCAGTTGTCACATTATTTGCTTGTGAAGTGGGAACATTTAGAAAACGTTCATAATGTCCTAAGTCCAAATCTGTCTCTGCTCCGTCATCTGTCACATAGCATTCTCCATGCTCATACGGATTCATAGTGCCAGGATCTACATTAAGGTACGGATCAAATTTTTGAATGGTAACCCGGTAACCTCTTTTTTGAAGCAGCTTTGCTAAGGAAGCAGAAATAATCCCTTTACCCAATGAGGAGGCAACACCGCCCGTGACGAATACGTATTTTGTGTCCATAAATGATTAGTTTTTTAGTGTCCAAAAAAGGAAAAAAGCTGCCAAGAACTAGCAAAAAACTCTCCGTTTGAGTACGGTCATCAAAAGTAAGGGAAAGTGGGCTACAAAATGGGTAACCCTATTTTTTGGATGTCAATATGTTTTCAACAGCTACTAAATCCTCTGGCGTGTCTACACCTATTAGTACATTTTCTGTGACCATTGCTGAAATAACAATATGGTTTTGGACCCAACGCAATTGCTCTAATCTTTCTATTTCTTCCAGTAGAGAAGGATCTAGGCTTTTTGTTTCTTCAAAAGCTGTAGCGGTAAATCCATAGATGCCAATGTGCTTGAATGCTACATCTGGTTTAAAATTGTCCATGTGAGGAATAGGACTTCTGCTGAAATAGCAAATGTCACAAAATCCTTCATCAAAAGAGGTAGGTACGGCTTTCACAATATTGGGGTTAGTATATTCGGATTCACTCTGTATTGGTTGTATAAATGTAAGGACATCTACATCTTCTTCCTCAAATAGATCCAGCATTCGATTAATGTCATCTGCAGAGATGAGGGGTTCATCTCCTTGTACATTAATGATTACATCATAATCTGTACCATCAGAAGTAAGTATTTCCATAGCTTCTTCACATCGTTCTGTTCCGTTTTGTGGTTCGTCTGAAGTGAGAATGGCAGAACCATCGAAACCTTCTACAGCATTGATAACTTCTTGACTATCCGTAATTACAAAAACATCTGTTGCATCACTATTTTCTGCCGCTTCATACACCCACTGGATCATTGGTTTTCCTAAGATATTAGCCAGTGGTTTATTGGGGAAACGTGTAGATTCTAATCTACAAGGGATGAGTATTACTGATTTCATGCTGATGTATTTATATTATTGGATTTTGGAACAGATTTAGCGCATTATTGGTCTATACTTCTCTATCCTCGTCCCACTGTTCTAAGTAGTCTGCTACTCTACGCACAAACATACCGCCTAAGGCTCCATCTACAACTCTATGATCATAAGAGTGAGATAAGAACATTTTATGCCTAATGCCTATAAGGTCTCCGTGCTCTGTCTCTATTACGGCGGGTTTCTTAACGATAGCACCCATTGCCATAATAGCCACTTGAGGCTGGTTTATGATGGGAGTACCCAAAACGTTACCAAATGTACCAACATTTGTCACGGTATACGTGCCACCTTGTATCTCATCGGGTTTTAGTTTGTTGTTTCTTGCTCTGTTTGCCAAATCATTCACCGTTTTCGCTAGACCTGTGAGGTTCATGAAATCTGCATTTTTGATTACCGGTACTATCAGGTTTCCGCTAGGTAGTGCTGCTGCCATACCAATATTAATATTCTTGTGCTTGATTATAGTGTCACCACTCACAGAGATATTGATTAGCGGGAAGTCTTTGATAGCTTTGGTTATTGCTTCTATAAAAATAGGAGTAAACGTGAAATTTTCTCCTTCTCTTGCTTTGAATTCGCCTTTTATTTTGTTTCTCCAATTTACCAGGTTGGTAACATCTGCCTCTACAAAAGAGGTGACGTGTGGAGATGTATGCTTACTCATCACCATATGGTCGGCAATAAGTTTGCGCATACGGTCCATCTCTATTATCTCATCTCCTGGGTTTAAACCAATTGCAGAAGCAGGCTTGGCTGCTGGCTTGCTAGGTGTAGGGGAAGTAACTTGAGCTGTCGGAGAGTTTTCGAGTGCCGGAGAAGAAGAGGCTCCTCCGTTATTTACAAAATTAAGTATGTCTTTCTTTGTAACTCTACCATCCTTTCCGGTACCGGGTACAGTTTCTAGTTGCTGCATGGAGATTCCCTCTGTGCGGGCAATATTCATGACTAGCGGCGAGTAGAATTTATTGGTATCTCCCTGGCTTATGGCTGCGACAGTGGCTTCTTGTGCTGCTGTCACCGTATTTTCTATGGCTTGTACTGCGGGTTCTGCAATTTCAGCTGGTTTCTCCTCGATTGCTGGTGCAGCAGTGGCACCGGTCGCTGTAGTTATGATGGCTATCGGCTCACCTACCTTTACAACATCGCCTTCGTTGAATAATTTTGTCGTAAGAACTCCGGCTTCCATACTAGGAACTTCACTATCTACCTTGTCAGTAGCTATTTCTAGTACTGCTTCGTCTATCTCTATTGCCTCTCCTTCATTCTTTAACCAAGTAATGATAGTGGCTTCTGCAATACTCTCACCCATCTTGGGCATTATTAATTTGTATTCTGACATAGCTTTAACGTAGTGCAAAAGTAAGATTTTAATGGTCTGATTTTACAATTTGGTCTACAAAGCACAAGAGAGACAGTGATTTAGATTCTCGATAAACAAAGGATACAATCTATAGATAGGTGTGTAAATATGGCTTACGTTCCTAACTTGCGTCTTTTAATTAGTTATGAATCTTAGAATCAAAATTGTTGCCTTTTTGGCATTTGCATCGCTATCCGCTTTTGCTCAGAACCCTGAAAGTAATGTAGACAAGAACGGAAACTCGTACACCAGTTACACAAATGATCCCACTAGCTCTAGGTGGTATACATTGGAGAACGGACTTACGGTGATACTTGCCCAAAATAGTGCTAAACCACGCGTGCAAACACTCATAGCAACCAAAGCGGGTAGTAGTAGTGATCCTGCAGTGAATACGGGTCTTGCCCATTACCTTGAACACATGCTTTTTAAAGGCACTGACAAGTATGGCAGCTTAGATTTTGAAAAAGAAAGCGTCTTGCTTGACAAAGTAGATGAACTCTATGAACAGTATAATAGCACCAAAGATGAAGTAGAGCGGAAGAAGATATATGCGGAGATAGACCGTGTGAGTGGTGAAGCTGCAAAATTTGCAATCGCCAATGAGTACGATAAGATGTTGCAAGGGATAGGAGCACAAGGAACCAACGCATTTACAAGCTACGAACGTACAGTATACGTTAATGATATACCGAGTAACCAAGTGAGTACATGGTTGGATATAGAGGCAGAACGTTTTCGTAATCCGATTTTGCGTCTTTTTCATACCGAGTTGGAGGCTGTATATGAAGAGAAAAACAGAGGACTAGACGATGATGGAAGGCAAGTTTATGAAAAGCTCTATGAGGCTTCATTCCCAAATCACAACTACGGTAGACAAACAACAATAGGTACTATAGAACACCTAAAAAATCCAAGTCTGATCAGAATAAGAAACTACTACAATACATTTTATGTGCCCAATAACATGGCTGTAATTATGGTGGGAGATATAGATGTGGCTAATACATTTGAGAATGTAAAAAAGAAGTTTAGTTATATGCAGGCTAAAGAGGTTCCTGAAATGGTTTTTGACGATGAAGAACCACTTAAACTCACAAAGAGAATAGAAGTAGTGGGACCAAGTCGAGAATCACTTACTATGGGTTATAGAGTGCCAAATGCACTAAGTGAAAAAGTTGATTTGGTGAATCTTGTAGATCTTATATTGGCCAACTCTAGTGCTGGATTGATTGATCTAAATATGGTCAAGGCTCAAAAATGCATACAAGCTTATTGCTCTCCTAGTCTACTAAAGGATAGAGGGTTGCATTATTTTTCGGGAACGCCAAACGACGGTCAAAGCCTAGCGGATCTGGAACAACTGTTTTATAAACAACTTGATAAATTGAAAGCAGGCGAATTTGATATGGAGCTTGTAAAGAGTATAGTGCTCAATCAAAAAGTAGATAACATTCGCCAGTATGAGTCTTATCAAGGAACGGCATATTCACTAATGGATGCTTTTGTGATGAACAATAGGTGGGAAAAAGAACTGGCACGCTTAGACCATATGCTTACCTACAGTAAAGATGATGTAATGGACTTTGCTAATAAGTACTACACGGATGGCCACGTTGTGGTGTACAAGCGTAAAGGAGAACAATCAGAAAGAACAAAAATTGATAAGCCAGAAATAACGAAGGTGGAAGTCAATAGAGGAAAGGCTTCTCCAATGGTTGAGGAAATCTTGGATCGCGAAACGAAAAGTATAACTCCTCAAGAGTTAGATTATAAAAAAGAACTCGAGTTTGATGAGCTAGGTGATAATGTTCCCATATGGAGAGTAGTCAATGGTGATCAGCAATTGTTTAGTTTGTACTATGTGTTGGATATTGGTTCTCGTCACGACAAGAGACTTGCCTTAGCAGTTGAATACTTAAAGTTTTTAGGTACCGATAAGTATACAGCGGACGAAATAAGCACAGAGTTCTATAAGCTTGCTTGTGACTTTGGAGTAAACACAGGAGCAGAACAGAGTTATGTTTATTTAAGTGGACTAGCGAGTAATTACGATGCTGCCGTTACACTTTTTGAGCATCTGCTGTCTAATGCAATGCCAGACGAAGAAAAATTAAACCAAATGGTGGCCCAGAAACTTAAAGGGCGAACCGACGCTAAAACAAATAAACGTGCAATAATGGGTAGACTTCGTCAGTATGCATTGTATGGTGAATTAAATCCGAGTACAGATTTACTCCAGAAAGACGAGTTGACGAGTATACGTGGTGATGAACTTGTTCAGTATATACATAATTTAACCAGTTACAAGCACAAGGTGTGGTACAATGGTCCATTATCATTGAAAAGTCTTAAAAATAAATTAGCAAGCGCGCACCAGATACCAAAGACTTTTTTGTTGACACCAGAATTACGTAAGTACACAATGCTTGATAGGGGTGGAAAAGATGTATTCTTTGCCCACTACGATATGGTGCAATCGGAGATAATGTGGCTGAAAAAATCATCAGAATATAGCATTCAAGAAGGAGCAAAAATTTCTATGTTTAATGAGTACTTTGGGGGAGGAATGAGCAGTATTGTATTCCAAGAAATAAGAGAAGCAAAAGCATTGGCATATAGTACATACAGTTTTTATTCTGGTGCCGGTAAGCTAGGAGAGAATAATACTGTGCTGGCTTATGTAGGAACACAAGCGGATAAAATGAGTGAGGCCATAGAAGGTATGAATGTATTGCTCGAGGATTTGCCTATGGATGAAAAAACATTTCAAAATGGTAAAAATTCAATTCAACAATCTTTAGAAACGAGCAGAATTCTAAAATCATCTATTCTATTCAGTTATGATAAAGCGTTAAAACTGGGGATGGAAGAAGACAGCCGAATAATGATGCGTGAAAATTTAAAGAATCTCACCATGGATGATGTAGCACAATTTCATACCTCACGCATCAAAGGTGATTTTACATATGTTGTTTTGGGTAATAGAGATCAGGTTGACCTTGCATATTTATCAAAATTCGGAAACGTTAAAGAACTAACACTTGAAAAGCTATTTGGCTACTAGTATGGGGCTACACAAGCATTTATCGAGATACGTATTTATTCAGCAATTCTTTGTAGTGACCAAGAGTTTGACGTAGGAACTACAGTTTTTTGAATACGTGTAGACATAAGAAATTATCTTTCAAATAGCTTACATGAATTGATTTGTAATTGCTTTTTGCAATAAGAGTAAATATATCTTCCAATTTCCAGGTAGAATGATTTGTAGTTAGTTTGAAGAATAAAATAGATAATCGTATTAAGATCATTCTCCAAAAACGGAATTTTACAGAGTTGTTCAATTGGAAATCAGCAACATGGAGGGAATATTTTGGGGTACAAACAGCATCAAATGCACTTAACCAATTCAGTATTTCTTCTTCTGCATATAGGTCCAAAAAGAAGGCACAGAAGACCGCGTCGTATCGATAATTTGGTTTGGGAATAGTGTCGGCATGAATGAAGCTAATTTGTTGTCCCGCTGTTTTTTTGGTTTGGGCAAGGGCTATCATCTTGCTACTAGCGTCTATGTAGTCTATTTTTAGATGTGGACTGTGCTTATATAAATGGGGAATAATGTCGCCTGAACCGCCTCCCATTATGAGGATATTCCCTTGGTCGGGTAGCGTTTCAATTAGATCTAATTGTATGTTTATTAAATCTTTACCATGTACTGTGTACGAGAGCCAGGAGTAATAAGGTGCTACGAAGTTG
>CAJXIQ010000038.1 GCA_913054375.1 uncultured Bacteroidota bacterium | reverse complement strand
ATAGTGCTGTTAAACAATCTCTCAGAAAAATTTAAATCAGATTTGCTTTTTTGATTTTTTATGATGAAGTATATAATAGAGAAAGCTCCAACTCCCACTATTACCATAAATTGGATAGCGTGAGTGATAATCGCGTAACTTTTGCCTACAAGTGGTGTGATTTGGTAGAGTGCTAATGCTGCTGGTACCATAAACTCAAACGTACCAACTCCTCCGGGTATAGGCACTATCATAGCAGCGGTTCCAAATAGTAATACGGTGAGACCTGCAGAAGCTCCTAAATGAGCAGTACCGTCCAGAGCGTAAAATACAAAGAAGGGCATAAAGAAGTACATCACCCAAATAAAGACACTATAGAAAATGAATAGTCCTTTTTGCTGAAGGCTAAATACCGTCCTCATACCGTCGAGCAATCCTTCAATAAAAGACTGAAACTTACCAATGATAGGAAGGTTGTAAAACCAATGGCGTTTCTTGTATACTACGAATAATCCTATCAGAAGAACTACAGCAATTCCGAGGTAGATGACCGCGTTTTCGGTATCGAAATCCGTAAATAAATTGGAGAAAAAGTCAGCGATTATTTGAAATTGAATGAAAAAGATAGCAATGGCTATTAGGAATGTAATCAGTAGATCTACTACACGCTCAACGACAACGGTTCCTACTAGCTTGTTAAACGGGATATTCTCTACCTTACTCAGTACTGCTGGGCGGGTAATTTCTCCCACACGAGGCAGTACCATATTAACCAAGTATCCTAGTATAACCGCATGAAAACTGGCCCAAGGGCTTGCCTTGTAACCCATTGGCTGTAGTAATAAATTCCATCTCAGGGCACGGGCTAAATGACTCAATATCCCGCACAACATGGACACTCCAATCCAAAATACATTGGCATTCTTTATCTCATCGCCAATAGGTTCTGAGCCTACAGCGTAGTAAAACAATACTATTCCTATCGTAAGAAATACGATTGTTTGTATAGCTGTTTTTACATTTTTAGTCAAGTATAGCCTTATTATTTTTGTCTGGGAATACCAAGTACGGAGTGAATTTTTTAGCTTCTTCAAACTCCAACATGGCAAAAGATATAATGATGATGATATCACCTTTAGCCGCTTTGCGAGCCGCAGCACCGTTTAGGCAAATCATGCCGCTACCGCGTTCACCTGCTATGGCATAGGTCTCTAGCCGTTCGCCATTGTTGTTGTTTACTATAAGTACTTTCTCACCTTCTATCATGTTGGCAGCATCCATCAGATTTTCGTCTATGGTGATACTCCCCACATAGTCTAACTCTGTTTGAGTGATTTTAGCTCGGTGTATTTTAGATTTTAAAACTTCTATTAGCATAGTGCTTTTTTGATAAAACAAAGGTACATTTTATTTGAGTAACACTCTGGTGCTTTAGGCGGTAAAGCGATTGTTTCTCGGGTAAATTTGAAGTATAAAGTATTCTACTAAAAGCAACAGTATGCATTGGTGAAACCGAGAGTTAGCAGAGTAGAATGAATGGTTAATCAAAAAGCAAACTAAACATCTGCCGCACATTGCCCACTTTGTGCATCTTAATCTTATAACCCTTTTGAGCAATCTCGAGTTGGTCCGACATTATAAAATCAGTAAATCCAAGTTTCTCTGCCTCTTTCAAGCGTTGATCAATTCGATTGATACCGCGTATCTCCCCACTAAGGCCTATTTCTCCTGCAAATACCATTTTATTGGGTAATGCTACGTTTTGCATGGATGACACAATAGAGGCAGCTATACCCAAATCGGTAGCCGGATCATTTATTTTTAAACCACCTGCAATATTGACAAATACATCCTGTTGGCTGAGCTTGTATCCGCATCTTTTTTCCAAAACAGCAAGCAGCATATTCAATCGTTTTATATCATAACCGTTTGTGTTTCGCTGCGGGTTGCCGTATACTGCCGCACTTACGAGCGCTTGTGTTTCAATCATTAGACTACGATTACCTTCTAACGAAGCTACTACTCCTACACCACTTAGGTTTTCGCTGCGTTGATTTATGAGTATCTCACTTGGGTTATCTATTTCTCGCATTCCCTTAGAGGTCATTTCATAAATGCCCAGCTCTAGGCTACTACCAAATCGATTTTTTAGTGTACGCAATATTCTGTAGCTATTTTGTGTTTCTCCTTCAAACTGCAGTACCGTATCTACCATGTGTTCTAAGAGTTTAGGACCAGCTAGTTGCCCTTCTTTGGTGATATGCCCCACAAGTATTATTGGCACTTCATTTTGCTTAGCATATTGTATCAGTAGTGAGCTGCTTTCGCGTATTTGAGAAATAGTACCTGGAGTAGAGTCTAGGTACTTGCTAAACATTGTCTGTATTGAGTCAATAATTACAAAAGAGGGATTGGTCTCCTTCATTTTTCCAATGATATTTTCTACCGATGTTTCATTGAGTAAAAGGCATTCCTCATTGGTAATACCGATACGATCGGCACGCATTTTTATTTGGTTTAGGCTTTCTTCCCCACTCACATAGAGTACACGCTTATTCATACGCAGTGCACTTTGCAACAGCAAGGTAGACTTTCCTATGCCCGGTTCGCCACCAAGGAGTATTACCGAGCCAGGGACTATTCCACCTCCGAGTACACGATTGAGTTCTATTCCAGGAGCTTTTAACCGAGTAAGTTCTATGGCATCTACGCTATTTACGGGTGTTACTACACCATCAATATCTTTCAGATTCATCATTCCACCGCTTTTGGGTTTGATGACCACTTCTTCTTGTACCGTATTAAACTCTCCGCATGAAAAGCATTTACCCATCATTTTTGCGTAGTTGCTCCCGCAGTGTGAGCAGATATATACTTTTTTAGCCTTGGCCATTTTATTATCGTCCTTTTATAAAGCGAAAATGGTTGTTTTTATATTCTTACGGAAATATTGTACGATGATCTTCCACATTCGTGTTATAGTTCGGAAAGATAATTTTTAAAAATATGTACTTAATCGTCAAGCGGAGTTAAAATTTTCTATTTTTGTCCGCAATACATAAAAATCAGAGTAAAAAATGAAAAAAATCACATCATTGTTAATGTTGGTATGCATAATGACATTCAGCGTTCAATCCGTAGTAGCACAAGAGGAAGTAGTAGATTCTACCGTAGCTGTAGAAGAAGCCATAGATAGCGCTGCTGCTGTTGAAGAAGCAGTTGTAGCTGTCGAAGAACCAGAAGTAGCTGCACCTCCAGTAGTAGAAGAAAGTGGTCTTCAAGTGTTAAAGAAAAAATTTATAGAAGGAGGCCCAGGGTTTATGGCTCTTCCGCTTATCTGTCTTATCTTAGGGTTGGCTATCGCTATTGAGCGTATTATCTCACTTTTTTGGATGAGTATTAATACAGACAAATTTGTTGCTCAAATAGAGGATGAAGTTGCAGCAGGAAACATAGAAGGTGCGAAAGAAATCTGCAGAAACACAAGAGGACCTGTAGCAAGCATATTTTATCAAGGTTTAGATCGATCAGACCAAGGATCTATTGATGTAGTAGAAAAATCAGTAGTGAGCTATGGCTCGGTACAGATGGGTCAGCTAGAAAAAGGTCTAGTGTGGTTATCACTTTTCATTGCCCTTGCACCAATGCTTGGATTTATGGGTACGGTAATTGGTATGATTGGAGCTTTTGATGCAATTAAAGCTGCTGGAGATATCTCTCCAGGGGTAGTTGCAGATGGTATATCAGTTGCACTTTTAACTACGGTAGCAGGTCTTATTGTTGCTATTATCTTGCAGGTGTTTTATAACTTTATCACATCAAAAATTGATGGTATAGTGAACGGAATGGAAGATGCTTCTATCTCTTTGGTAGATATTCTTGTAAAAAATAAAGTAGTGAAAGCGTAAGATGGGGAAAACAGGAAAGATAATATACTACGCAGTAGTCATCTTACTCGTACTCATTTTTGTGGGTGTTCTAGTAGGAGACAGTTATGCTGGTTCAGAGATGGGGTTATACCTTACTATAGCTCTTGCAATTGTTGCCGTTATTGGTACCCTAGTATCTTCAGCAATACATTTGGTTAATAATCCGAAGTCTGCTAAAAGTTTACTCATAGGAGTAGGTGTGCTTATATTCGTTTGCATTTTAGGATATGCAGTGTCGGGTGGAGAGATTACGGATCATTCACTGGAATATGGAGTAGATTCTGTACAGCAATCAAAACTGATTGATATGGGTATTTACTTAACAGCATTCTTAAGTGTAGTGTCTGTTGTATCTATTCTAGTATCAGAAGGGATATCATTATTCAAAAATTAAGAGATCATGGGAAGTAGAAGACGGGATATACCAGAAATAAATGCAGGCTCTATGGCCGATATCGCCTTCTTACTATTGGTTTTCTTCTTGGTAACTACTACCATGGATGTCCCCAACGGACTCCAAGTAGCGCTACCGCCAATGTCTGAAGAACCACCACCTGATAGTAAGCAACGTAAGCGTGAGGTGCTAGAAGTACTCATAAATGCAGGCGACCAACTACTTGTAGAAGGTGCTCCAATGAGTATAGATAGACTTCGCCAAAAAGCGATGGATCACCTTACCAATGAGGGAGCAGACCCAACATTGTCTACAACCTCTACAAAGGCTGTAGTGTCTTTGAAAAACGATAGAGGTACATCTTACGACATGTACGTACAGGTATACAATGAGTTAACAGCCGCTTACAACGATGTTAGAGATGAGTATTCAATGAGAGAATTTGGAAAGCCTTATACAAAACTTAGTCCAGGACGTGAAAAGGAAAAGATTAAGCAAGTAAAAGAAAAGTATCCAAAGAAACTCTCGGAGGCAGAACCCGTAAGTTTAGGAAAATAAGTATGGCAAAATTTAAAAAAGACGGAGGAAGGGCAACACCAGCCATTAATACATCTGCTTTGCCAGACATTGTATTTATGCTACTATTCTTCTTTATGGTTGCGACCAAGATGAGAGACCGAGACATGAAGGTGAAAACCGCCATTCCTCAGGCTACTGAAGTAGAAAAGTTAGTAAAAAAATCACGACTGAACTATATTTTTGTGGGGCCACCAAAAGATGGTGCTCTCGGTACCACTCCGAGGATACAATTGGATGATGCATTTGCTTCTGTGGATGATATTCAACAATACATCACGCTTCAAAATAGTAAGAAAGACGAAAAGGAAATTCCTTTCATGACCACCTCATTGAAAGCAGATAAAGTAGTAAAGATGGGTATTGTAACAGACATAAAGCAGGAACTCAGAAAAGTAAATGCATTAAAACTGAGCTATAGTGCCCTTAAAGTTTCGGATGAATAACCGTACCAATAGAATATTATGATAGAAAAAGAGAGCAATTGCTCTCTTTTTTTGTTTATACATTAATAAGCGTGGTTATTTGCACCACATAATCCCAAAATGGCAGACACATTAACCTACATAAAGTCTCCTATAGAGAAAGAGCTCAAAGTTTTTGAAGATCGATTTAAAGACAGTGTGAAGAGTAAAGTGCCCTTACTGGACACCATTATGAATTACATTGTAAAACGAAAGGGGAAGCAAATGAGACCGCTCCTTGTACTTCATTGTGCCAAATTATTTGGAGATATTAATGAGGCAACCTATCGGGGTGCCGCTCTGGTTGAGTTACTACATACGGCAACACTGGTACACGATGATGTGGTAGATGAGTCCAACATGCGTAGAGGTTTCTTTTCTATAAATGCATTATGGAAAAATAAAGTAGCGGTGCTCGTAGGCGACTACTTGCTCAGCAAAGGCTTGCTGCTATCGCTTCGCAATAAAGATTTTAAAGCATTAGAAATACTCAGTAGCGCGGTAGAGCAAATGAGTGAAGGGGAGCTCCTGCAAATGGAGAAAGCGCGTAAACTAGACATTACTGAAGATGTATATTTTGATATTATAACCAAGAAAACTGCGTCATTATTAGCCAGTTGCTGCGGTATAGGTGCAAATAGTACCAGTCAAGATGAAGAAATTGTGGAGGCCATAGTTGCTATGGGAAATGCGGTAGGTATTGCATTTCAAATAAAAGATGACCTGTTTGATTATGGTGACAATAAGGTAGGCAAGCCTACCGGTATAGATATAATCGAAAAGAAGATGACCTTGCCACTTATATATGCTCTTAATGTGGCCAACGAAAGAGAACGTAGAGCGATGATAAAAATCATCAAAAAAGATAAAAAATCGAAGCAACAAGTGAATGAAGTTATTGCCTTTGTGAAGCAAAAAGGCGGCCTAGAGTATGCGCAGCAGCGTATGATGGAGTACAAAGCAGAAGCAGAAGATTTACTTGTGCGCTTACCAGGGGATGGTAACACTGCCTACATAGCTGCTCTCATTAACTATGTGATAGAGCGTAAAAAATAGGAATTTTGCGTATTAAAAGTTAGTGGGTGGTGGCAAAAAAAGGTGTCCATCTGTGGCATAGGTCGTCTGCCAATTGGCAAATCTATTTACGGAAGTGTTAGTTGCTATTGTGCTACTCTCTCTGTAGGATAGTACGTTTCACTGCACCAAGCCAAGTACGTCCAATCCTTGTTCAAAAACAACATCCACAGGGATTCCTGCTGTGCTTAGTTTATCCAGGTCTTCTTGCAATGCGGGAGTTACACTTCCGTCTTTTTGCATCAGTGTGATGACGCCTTCTTTATCTCCATCGCCTTGTAGGCGTAGTATGAGATCAGACAATCCAGCAATAGCTATTTTCATGTTATCTATGTTTACGGCGTAAGTACCGTTATCGTTTCGGGTAAATGCTTCTTGCTGGTTGAAGTAGTTGAAGCGAAGCATATTGGCTTTGCCGTGTGCACTGCTCGCTCCAAAACGTACAGAACGAAAAATACCTGCAAGGAAAGTAACATAGTAATCCATGAGCTCACCCTCCTCTAGTATTTCTTGTTCTTTAAGCTGTGTCACCATATACAAACCAAGAATATCTGCTTTTCCTTCTTCTAAGGCACTGAATTCCTCGCCCAAAGCTTCACGCACCATTCCCTTTCCATTTATCGTTTGCTTAATACCCAAACCGTGTGCTACCTCATGAAACATGGTATTGCTAAAGAATGCATTAAAGGTGATATGCTTGCGTTGGTCTTGAGCTATCAGAATATCAGATATAGGTAGTAGTATATTATCAAACTTAGCTTTCATTGCATTTTTGAGTTGGCTTCGGCGTGTACCGTACTCCAGTTGTAACTGCTCATCATTGGGTAGGTTTACAGCTATAGTTTTGCTTCCTGCATTGCAATCTCCTGCATAGTAGATGACGTCATAAGCATTTAGCTGGGCCCCATCACTATTGGGTGTTTCTGCCTTATATTTTTTTGTTACAGGTAGATTGGCTTGCAGTTCTGGCAAATAACTTGCATATTTTTCGAGTTTTTTACTCCAGTTTTTGTCTTTGACGAGTATATATGCTTCGTATGCTGTGCGGTAGTTGTATAGCTTATCTTCGTAGTTTTCTGTAGGACCTATAATGATATCTAGGGTATTGTTTTTCATGTTGATCCAGGCTACGTCACTTGTGGTATACTCGTTGCTAAGAAGCGCTTTAGCCCTCAGCTCCAGATAGTTTTTCAACTCTGTATCTTCACATATTTCTGCTGCTTGCATGAGGTGCCCACTTACTTTTTCGAGTTGTGGTCTAAAAAATTCATTGTACGGTATGGTATATATTTTTCCTACCTCGTCTCTACGTACCATGCTGTACTGCCCCTTCTCATCGGCCATGCCAAGTTTTTCAAACTCTGCTTTGGTCATGTCTGCAGGGTATATATTAGATCCTGCTGGTTTCGCTTTTACATTATCTAAAAAGGGAGCATCGTTATTTAACCTATCCCATGGGCCATAGTTTATACGAGCAAAATCGCGCAATTGAGGGTTAGAAATGGAGCTCATCAATTGCTCCTTATCACCATAGGCTTGTATCCAAAAGAGCTCATTCATTACGTCTGCAGCTGCAAATAGGTGAGGAAGCATCTGTTTCTCACTATCGGTAAGTTGCGATAGATCTGTAGTCAGTTTTACAGGTATATAGGTGCTCAGTCCCTCAGTGTATTCCGCGGCAGACTCTTCGGAAGGGCCTTCACTACAGGCTCCTATCAAAAGGATAGCCATACACAGCATTGATGTTATTTTGATCATTATAATGCGATAATACTAAAATATTGAGAAAGGTGAGCTTACAGAAGGGGATGTTGTTCTACTTTCGTGGTAGAATAGATTCATCACATGTTAGGATTAGGAAAATTTAAAGAAGCAAGAGAAAAAGCCGAAGCACTAAAAGTAAAATTAGCTGCTATGAATTTTGAGGGGAAATCTGCTAATGAAAAAGTTAGTATTATGTGTGCTGGAGACAAACGGTTTCATTCACTCCATATAGATGATAGCATTTTTAAGATACGCTCTCGTGAAGATGTACAAGAAATGATACTCGAGGCGATAGACCGTGCTCAGGAGAAAGCGGATGCTACTATAAAAGAGGAAATGTCTGCCATCATGCCGAGTATACCGGGCATGAGTTTATAGTTTACAGTTTTAACTCCTCGAGAGGCTCCCAGAAGTGTTCTTTAAAATTGACAATTGTATTGTTTTCTACAGTAATCCCGTCTTTTTCAAGCAAGTGTTGCATTAGACTTGGTGGCTTGAAGTGGGCTTTACCGGTGAGTAGACCGTTGCGATTTACCACTCTGTGCGCGGGAATAGTCGGCTGTAGACCATGTGCATTGTTCATAGCCCAGCCTACCATTCTAGCAGACTTTGCAGCACCCAAGTAAATACCTATGGCGCCATAGGTAGTCACCCTACCTTTTGGTATAAGACGTACTACCGCATATACATCCTGAAAAAAATCAGATTTTTTAGGCATTGTTTTTGTTTAAAAATAAAAAAACGGGCAACATCTTACGCTAGAGTTGCGTCTTACTACTATTATATTTGTACAAACTTATACCGAAAAAAACGAAAGATAATGACAAGAAATATATCGGCACTAATTGGCCTTTTAATCTGCGGACTATCCTATGCCCAATATGACATTGCTGTTCAAATAGACGGATTGTCATGTGATGACGAGCTGCTGCTAGCCAATCATTTTGGTGATAAACAATACCTCAAGGATACGGCAGAATGTTCAAATGGAGTGTTTCATTTCAAAGGAGAGGAGAAACTCGAATCTGGTGTATACCTTATTGTACTTCCCAAAAAAAACTACTTTGAAGTTTTGGTGTCGGTGAATGAAAATCAGATGGAGTATTCTTTTGTGGCAGACACAACGCTAAAACCAAAAAAAATGAAGGTGAGTGGTTCTAAGGAAAACGAACTGTTTCTGGAGTTTAATGTCTTTGCGGTAGAACAGAGTTTGGCAGCTGCTGAAATTCGCAAGGAGATGGATGCGGAGGAGAATGAGAAGAAGAAGGAGTCATTAAAGGAGACGTTGGTATCTATAGGTGAAAGTGTAGCTGTAAAACGTCAGGAAATACAAACAAATAATCCGGGGCTTTTCATAGCTAAATTGTATCACGCTATGTCATCTACAGAGTTGCCAGAAAATCCTAAAGAGATGGACGAAGAAGAGCTTAAAAAATGGCAATATCTGTGGCTTAGAAAACACTACTGGGACAAGTTGGATATGAGCGAGGACGGCTTAGTACGATCACCAGTATTTCATAACATGCTAAAAAATTATTTTAAGCTATACATGCCTCCGCTAGCAGACACTGCCATTATGATGGGAGATAACCTTATAAATAGAATAGAGGTTGCAGGAAGCAAGGAGCAATATAAGTACACTATACATTTCTTGCTGGGCTATTTCGAAGATGCAAAGTATATGTGTTTTGATAAGGCGGTTTGGCACATGGCCAAAAATTACTATTGTGCTGGAAAAGCATTTTGGGCAGATTCTGCTTACGTAGAAAAGATGTGCGTGGAAAGCAGTAAAATGGAGCCTACACTCTGTGGCCAACTTGCTCCAGAGCTTATGATGCCCGATACTAATTTTAAACAACGGATCAGTATGTCTCAAATAAATAAACCCGTGACGGTGCTTGTTTTTTGGGATATTAATTGTGGTCATTGCAAAAAGGAGATGCCAATTATAAGTGACATGTACGATAGCATGACCAATAAGAATGTAGAGATATACGCGGTCTACACTCAAGGAGATTGGGAAGGTTGGAAAAAAAGAATCGCTAAAGATCAGTTTAAGTTTATCAATGTAGCAAATGCTTTTGGAGAAGATAAGTTTCGTGCAAAATATAACATCAGAACCACGCCCCAAATATTTATATTGGATGAGAATAAGAACATTCGTTTCAAAAAAATAGGAGCAAAAGACATACCGAGTACGGTCCAGTACCTGTTAGAGGAGCAAGGTGTTGTTCCGAAGAAAAAGGAAAAAAGTGGTGCGGAGTAAGATGAAAAATAGAAAATGGACAAGGAGGTAAAAATGGATCTTCCGTGTTAATTACTTTGCCAACGCTTCTTTAATATCATGATAAAGTGGCTTAAGTAGTATAGATAGCCCAAGATTATAATACGGTGAGCTTAGTCTTCTGACTTCTTTTTTGCCTATGTTGAGTCGGTAGCCTAGTCCGGCGCGTAAACCTGCCCACGGGAGTAAGTGGTAGTAGGCATTCATCCCCATTTCTAGAGGCACAACCCTGTACGTATTGGTGCGTATTGGCGTTCGTCTATCGATCAGTGTATACTCGTATAAAACTTTACCTATACCCACTTGCAATGGCAGGCTTAGGCTTATTCGGTCCCAATTCAAAAGATCATAGTCTATACCCACACTAAAATTAGAAGTGCTTGTAAACCTGTAGGCTGTATCTGTCTGGAGGTCTTGTCTTCCAATCAGCATGGTTTCATCTTCTCGTCCAAAACCGTATATCCCAGCATAGAGCTTTACTTGCTCATTAAAGTCGAATCCGCCGACGATTCCAAATAGCTTGGTTTTTTCAGACAGCACAAAAGTGTTGCGATTGTGAAAACCAATATATCCTCTATGCTCTCCTTTTAAAGCGTGAGCGATAGTATCCATAAAGGCCATTTGTGCATTACACGTGGCGGATGCCAAACCCAAAAATACGATTAGGATATATTTTTTCAAGGAGTATTAATGTTGTAAGAAAAGTTCGCGAGCATTCGCACTAAATAGTTTGACAGCAATGGCTAGTAGGATAATACCAAAGACTTTATTCAATATCTTGGCACCTACAGGGCCTAGGAGTTGCTTTATACGATCTACGCTTCTTAAAACGACATATATAACCAGCATATTGAGAACTATGGCAATGACGATGTTGAGCGTTTGATACTCTGCCCGTATCGAAAGTATAGTAGTGAGTGAACCCGCACCTGCGAGTAACGGGAAAGCGAGTGGCACTACTGAAGCCGTTGCGGTATCTGCGTCATCATCTCTAAAAATTTGTACTCCAAGCAGCATCTCAAAAGCAATAAAGGCCATTAGAATACTTCCTGCTACTGCAAACGATTTGATGTCTACACCCACAACCTGTAGCATAGACTCTCCCAAGAACAGAAAGGAAATCATAATAATGGCAGTAACAAACGTAGCTAGAGCTGGCTGTATATCTGTTTTTTCTTTGATGGCTATGATAAGAGGAATGGCACCTAATACATCAATCACAGCAAAGAGAACTAAGAAGGCAGAGAAAATCTCGTTTATATGCATGGTTCGTGGCAGTTAAATAAGTTGCCACAAAGGTTTAAATAAAAAATGAAAGAATATCCACTATCCTACAGGTTTAAAACCTTCGAAGGCTTGTTTGCAGTTATTGCAATAGTGTAGACTTCTGCATAAGGTAGGTCCAAAGGGACTTTTCATCTTGGTATTGTCGCTATCGCAGTATGGGCAAGGGGTGGCTTCTAGTAGCTCCATTGTGATGTTGGAGCAATTTCGCTTGGGTGGTGCTAGACCATGCTTTTTGATGGCCTCATGTCCTTCGGGAGATATTAAGTCTGTGGTCCAGGTAGTAGCAAAACTGGTCTCTACTGTAATAGTACCAAGTTCCTGTATGCCGCCGAGGTGTTCTTTTACCATGTCTTCCATAAGCCGAAGAGCAGGGCATCCAGCAAAGGTAGGAGTAAGTGTGACATGAATATTGTGGTTTTCCAAGACATCTATTCCTGTAACGATGCCAAGGTCTACAATGGATATTGTCGGAATCTCGGGATCGGGTACTTTCTTTAGTTCTTCTCGTATGTATTCTTCGGTAATCACTTCGTTTCTTTTTACTCTAAGATTGTTATTTACATAAACGTCTTAACGCCAATTAGTGTTCTAATGAGTAAGATGACTCATTACCAATCTGCAGAGGGATCTATGGTATACACCTCTGTCATTTCGCTTAGTAGTGGTTGAAGGTACTCGGTGTGCGTACCTGTTCTTCCACCGTATATGGGAGCCCAGTCTGCTTTGGCAGGAATCGTAAGCTCGCTATTTTCTAGCAAGGGAGTTATCACTGCGAGCCACTGATCTTGCAGTGCTTTTTCACCGATAAAAATATTTTCCTTTATCAACACATCTTCTGCTGGTCCAGGTTCAAACATCCCAAGAGCATAGTTCCAGGCATAATTAAGGGATTCTTGCATTTTGCTATTGCTTTCTTCGTTCCCTTTGCCGAGTTGGTGTACCCACGTATTGGCATGCATGGTATGGTACTTTATCTCACCAAAGAATTTTTTAGCTACTTGTGCCAAAGGTTGGTAAGCCGACGTTTTTAAAGCTTCGAAACGCAGGTATTCTGCAAAATCGAATAAGAAGTGCCTTATCAAGCTGAAGTCGTATCCACCAATAGGCAACTCGGCTAACTGTGAACAGTGAAACTGTGGAGCATTACGGGTAAATGCTACGGTATCTGCATCTGCCTCGCCCAATTGGTTGAGTAGGTTATATATGTGCTCGCTTTGTCCAAGTTTGTCTTGAGCCATACTGGAGAAGGCAATATCTTCCTCCAGTATAGGTCCTAGTCCTGTCCATTCACTATTTCTGTGGCCTATTATGAGTTGGTCGTCTGCTATCTTATAGAGTAATTCCTTTAATGCTGCTATACTATCCATGTGTATTGGTCCTTGATTTTATTAATTGAATTGTGACGTGTGGCGATAAATATCACGTTATGTTTCGTCTGTAGACTTTTTCTCTCTTTCTTTCCAAGCTTGTATCCGATCCATTACCTTGTAAGACGCTGGATTACGGTATAATTTTTCTGGTGTTGTACTAAAAATGTCATCGTCCTCGTATTCTGTAGAACTGATGGAGCTACTTGGAGCAACCCATATATTAGCTGTTTTTTCTCTACGAGCATACTGTTCTTTAGCATACAAAAGAGCCATATCTGGATTAGGAGCGTGTACTATACCCACATGCTTGTGGTGCGTGCCTCGCTTACTTTGATGAAAGACTTCAAACGTCTGGAAATGAATGAGACCATCTACATCATTGTGATTTCCTCCAGTCAGACTGGCCCGAGAGATACGTGGGTCCAATGATTCTATCTCGTTATTGTTATCTTCTGCCATTGTTGGGTGTTGTTATATGTGGGCTATATCGTCTAATAGGAACTGTGTTTTTGTATTTTTATGGTCTGTACCTCGTTTTGCTTGGTTCGTATCGTGATGAAATATAAGCCGTCTACGAGTTGGGCAAGATCTATTGTGTTATTAGTTATTGCCAAGTTTGTTAGCTGTCCCAATGCGTTGCTTGCCTGAGCAGTGTGTAGAATTGAGTTTGTCTCAATATGTACTTTTCCACTGGTAGGATTGGGGTAATAGGAGTGCGAAAAGGTTTTTTCTTGAACCGTGAGTCTTAGTGGTTCAGGTTCCATCACGAGCTCTAAATTGTCAATAAACAGACGCGTATTAATTCCATATTCTTGTCCGTCATCGTTGGCAGAATAAATAATTAATGCTGCACTGTCTGGATTTACAGTGGCATTGTAGCTAAGTGGAAGACTAAAAAAAGTCCATTCTGTTTTTTCTTCGTCCAGGTATAGATTATTGTTGGATCGTGTTCCTCGGCCGGTAGCATACGTTCTAAAATTGATCCGTGCTGTATCTGGGCCGTCTGGCAAATATTTGTAATAGCCTTGTAGGTACTTGAACGTATCCATAAAGGGTATGTGTGGTGTGTAGTAGTCGTTATTTTCTTCCCCTATGAATGCGTACCCTCTTCGCACGTTTGCACCACTCATATAGTTTTGGACAGTGATCGAGCTGTTGCCGTGGTTATCACTTTCAGGATCTGCAATTACACATGATTTGGTGCTGAGGAAACTCGTGTATGTATCATATACTAAGAGGTCTATGGATCGCCATTTACTCGGAAAGTCAACTCCTATGTTGTACCATTCTTCGAACCCTGAGTTGTGAAATTCTCCTGTACGATCACTTATGTTTTCGAAATGTATATCATCAAAGATGACATAACCGTCTCCATCCACTTTGTTTTCTACATAGGAGTACAGGTCAAACCAGGCTGAGTCAAATTGTCGAGAACCAGAGGTGCCCCATTCTATGGGGACACTAAATTTTACATATTCGCCACTACTGGTTCCTGTAAAGCGGAAATCTACCTTACCGCGATAGGTGCCTTTATCTCTTAGTACCGTGTTAAGTCTGGCGGTGTCACCAATGGCGAGATCATATTTGCACCAAAAAGCAATAATATAAATCATATATGTAATTATATCATTGTCTATCAGGGTTTGTCCAATTATTTTAAGAAATTCTTTTTTATTTTTAAGCCAATTTTTTATTGCTTCGATTTGATTTTTTGTAACAGTTAATTCATCTTCATATCTCAATAAATTTTCTAATAAAACTTTTAAAGATTTTGGAAGTTTTGAAATTCCATTTAAGCCATGTATTTCAGCTTCTGAAAGAGAATAATATTTATAATCTTTTCCACTTATATTAATTGATTTTAATGAATTATAAGAATTTTTTTGTCCAGGTTTCATAGTTTATAAATAAAATGTAGCTATACAACTTACAAGAAGGAATGACATAAGATAATTAAAGTTTTTAATAAA
>CAJXIQ010000037.1 GCA_913054375.1 uncultured Bacteroidota bacterium | reverse complement strand
TTTGTCACTATTAATATACACGTTTTTGGTGATTAGTACAATTAATATTAAAGTTTTTTAGTACATAGCACTATTAATCAAAAACTGTATAATTTACTCTATGAATGAAAGATTTCCACAATCTCTTAATGCTGTTAATGTTGTTTGTTTTAAAATTGACTGGGATACTTCAGCTTTAAAAGTTTTGCTTATCAAGAGAAATATCTCACCTCAAAAAAATAAATGGTCCCTTCCTGGTGGCTTTGTTAATGCTGATGAAAATCTTGAAGATGCCGCTTTACGAAAATTTGTTGAAGAGACTGGTATTGCTCCATCGTATCTCTCCCAAGTAAGGACATATAGTGATACCTCAAGAGATAAACGAGTTGTTGGTAAAGAAAAAATTGGCACTGTATCTGGCCTTAATAAATTTATTGATAAACCTTGGCGTATTAAAGATATCAATCAATTAAAAAAATTAGGATGCTCTTGTGACTGGGATAGAACCAAGTTTACTATGGATGAGGATATGAGCAAGTCTGTTATTTCTACTTTTATTGATCTTCACAATAAAGGCCTTATTTACAAAGGTTACAGAATGGTTAATTGGGATCCTGAGGCTAAGACTACTCTTTCTGACGAAGAAGTCAATTATGTCGAGAGAAAAGATAATTTATATTACATAAAATATAAAGTAGAAAATGAGGACAGTTATATTACAATTGCCACAACCAGACCTGAGACTATTTTAGGGGATAGTGCAATCTGTGTTAATCCAAATGATAAAAGGTTTCATAAATTAAAAGGAAAAAAAATTATAGTTCCTTTATGTAATAGATCAATTCCTTTGATTGAAGATGATTATGTAGATATTGATTTTGGCACAGGATGTTTGAAAGTAACTCCTGCACATGATTTAAATGATTATGAAATTGGCAAAAGACATAACCTAGCAACCATAGACGTTTTCAATGAAGATGCTACAATAAGTGAAGCCGCAGGAATATTTATAGGGGAAGACCGTTTTAAGGCTAGAAGACTAGCGGCGGCTAAACTAGAAGAACTAGGTATACTAACCAAAACAGAAGACATTATCAATAAAGTTGGCAAAAGTGAGCGTAGTAAAGCTGTTATAGAGCCAAGACTATCTGCACAGTGGTTTGTGGATATGAAAAAATTCATGGCAGACTACCCAGAAGCTCTTAACCAGGTAATGGATGATGAGATTCAATTTCATCCTGCTAAATTTAAGAATACCTACAACCATTGGCTAACTAACATAAAAGATTGGTGTATTTCTCGCCAACTATGGTGGGGACACCGAATACCTGCTTGGTATACGCCTAAAGGTGAAGTAGTAATAGCAAAAACTGCCGACGAGGCTCTAGCCCTACTCGGCGACAAATCACTTAAAGCAAATGACCTTAGACAAGACGACGACGTACTGGATACGTGGTTTAGTTCTTGGTTATGGCCTATCAGTGTGTTCAACGGTTTCAAAGAAGAAGGCAAAAAAGAACTGGACTACTACTACCCTACTAGCGATGTAGTTACTGCTCCAGATATTATTTTCTTTTGGGTAGCACGTATGATCATGGCTGGTCACGCTTTTGAAGGCAAAATGCCTTTCAAAAATGTCTATTTCACGGGAATCGTGAGAGACAAAGAACGCCGTAAGATGTCTAAGTCGTTAGGCAACAGCCCAGATCCATTTGAACTAATGGATAAATATGGCACAGACGGCGTACGCATGGGACTTATGCTAAGTGCTCCTGCCGGCAACGACATCCTTTTTGACGAGTCACTTTGTGAACAAGGAAGAAACTTCTGTAACAAACTTTGGAATTCGTTCCGTCTCATAAAGGGTCTAACCATAACACCAGATAGAAACGATTATTACACTACTTATGGAGATACCATACACCAATGGATGGAGGCAAAAATTGCTAGCTCAACTGCTTTGGTAAATCAACATTTTGATTCGTTCCGTATTTCTGATGCACTTATGGAGTTGTATAAACTTACGCGAGATGATTTTAGTGGCTGGTATTTGGAAATGATAAAACCAATATATGGGGAACCTATTCCACAATACGATTTGAATAAGGCTACGGTTATGTTTGATCAAATCCTAAAGTTACTACATCCTTTTATGCCATTTATAACAGAAGAACTATGGCATGGCCTTGGTGAGCGAGAAGGCCACTACATAAATCAACAAGATTGGCCTGCGATCGTTACGAGTAATGAAACTATTCACGCCAGTGTGTTTGACTTAATAAGTGAAGTACGTGCAAAACGAAATGAAAACGGTATATCCCCCAAAATAGAGGCAAGTCTTGGCCTGGTAGTCAAAGATCTCTCTATCTATACCCGTGCCTCAGGCATTATAGCCAAACTGGCAAATGTGGCAACCTTAGAAGGTGCAGAAGACAACGCTTTCAAATCATTGGTAGGCACGGACGAGGTTTCCATATCATTCAAAGACTTTGTACAAAAGGTAGATACCGAGGCAATAGCCGGAGAAGTAAAACGACTGAAAGGTTTCTTGGTAGGAATAGACAAAAAGCTAAGTAATGAGAAATTTATTGCCAATGCAAAACCAGCAGTAATTGCGAAGGAAGAACAGAAAAAAACAGATACGCTTAGTAAAATAGAAAGTCTTGAAAATCAACTGAAATAAGGTACCTAATCTGCTACAATGAGAAAATCATTGATGTAACGCGCAGCAAGTTCTTTATTATGGTCGATAAAATCTCTGTACTGAGAGTAGCAGTCTACATTAAATAAGGATATGAACACATATGGTGCTAACATACCTATAGACTCCATTTTACGGGCATAATCCAAGGCTGGAACATCTTCGCCAGCTGTTGCATCCAGCATTTTTTTCCAACTGTATACCTCTAGGTATTTTTCTTGTGACGCACCAATGCCTGGCCTACGTATACCTGTACTTTCATAGATTATCTCTGCTCCTTTTTTGGCCTTTACATAATGCTCAAAGTGAAGAATATCATCAAAAAAATGCGTGCGGTGATTGGTGTCTATAACCGTATTGACTGGAGCCAAACGTAAAATCCAGTTTCGTTGAAAATTCTTTCCTGAGTTTTGTTTATTCAAAATCGTATAAATCTGTAGCATCATAGCCTCTTCAGGGTAGACCAACAGGCTTTGTTTTGCTATATCTAGTGCTTGCTTATATTCTCCTTTTTTCAGTAAAACATCAGCTAAGTGCTTTAACGGTGCGTTAAGTTTTGGTTGCATTTCAATCGCTCTTCTGAAACATACTGCCGCTTGCCCCAAGTATTTCATAGCGGAATAGGAATCGCCTACAGCTAAAAGAGCCATATAGTTTGACGTATCTGCATCGTATGATTTTTGGTAGTAGTGAACGGCTTTCTGAAAGTTTTTGGCTCGAAACTCCTTCTCTCCTTTTACAAATAATTCATTTGACTCTGTAGCGACAGAATCTGCCGTAAAATATCGACCATCTACATATATAGTACGAAGCAAAGAACCGCTGCGGGTATTGTAAGGCAAACACATACTACTATAGTATATGGCGTTGTAATAGTCATACATCGGTTTTTTGAAAAAAGCGTCAAGACCAGAGCGTATTCTCTCCTCACTCCTTACATCTTCTGATTCTACTGCAGAACTGAGGCCATTAAACAATGATTTTGATGTACTATAATTCGCATACATCACCTGATTGTATAGGTTCCATAGGTTCTCATTTATTGGATAATCATTGATAACTTCACGTGTTAGCAATCCTGCTTCAAGGTATTTTTTTTTCTTGTAAAGCTTAGTCACCTTCTTTAGTTTCTTCGCATTTGGTTTGTCCATTTGGGCAAATCCCGGTAATGATACAAGTGCAAATACACATATTAACACGAGAGTCTTAATTTTCATTAGTCTATCAATTGTATACATTCAATCCAAAAATAACAAATTAATGAACCTTCAACCTATTTTTGACCTTCATTTTGAGATTAATAAAGAAACTGCATTGGCTTTTTGTCAAGTCATTTGTCGGGCCATTTATTGGTACCTTCTTCATTTCCTTATTTCTGTTACTCATGCAGACGATTTGGAAATACCTCGAAGACCTTGTTGGCAAGGGTCTTGAGATTACTGTTATTTTAGAATTTATATTCTACTTCGCCATACACCTTATTCCAATGGCATTGCCTCTTGCTATTCTATTGTCATCAATAATGGTCTTTGGCAACTTGGCTGAACGATATGAGCTGGTGGCTATAAAAGCTGCTGGAGTTTCTCTACTCAAAGCAATGCGGCCAATGTTTATCATAAGTATTCTGATGGCAATTGGAGCTTTTTATACAGCCAATAACCTGATCCCAAAAGCAAATCTCAGTTGGGGTGCTCTTTTGTACGACGTTACGCAGAAAAAGCCGGCCATGAACATAGTCGACAATGTATTTTTTAAAGATATTGAAGGATACGCCATTCGTGTAGGTAAAAAACACGCCGACAATCAGACCATTGAAGATATAATCATCTATGTGGATGAACAAAAATTTAACGGTAACAATAACATACTCATTGCTAAACGTGGTAAAATGATGGTGAGTAGTGATAAGCAATTTATGACGCTACATCTAGAGGATGGCCGCAGATATCAAGAGCTTGTAAACGACCCCAAATACAAAGAAACAAGACCGCACAACACCATGCAGTTTAAAAGCTATAACCTTACCATAGATCTAAGTGAGCTTGCTTTTAATCGTACTGAAAAAGAGCGATTTAGTGAAGATCATAGAATGATGAATGTACAGCAACTCGGTACTCGTATTGACTCGCTGACCGACTATATCACTGGCAGAAAAGATAAACTGTACCAATACATAGAGCCCTACTTCTACATACCTAATGATACCTTGGTGGTAGAAGATTCATCTGTAACTGAGCGTATTGATCAGTTACTTAATAGAGCAAAAAACGCAACTCGTCCAGAGGCTAAGGCTGTAGTACAGACAAATTTGGCAGCCAAGCAGAACAAGCAAATACGTTCGAAACCAGTGCCTAAACAAGGGCGGAAGGACTTGCACGAATTGACCGTAGAACGAGCCCTCCAAAATGCAAATAATATTAAACGAATAAGTACCAATAATTTAGATGACTCAGCATCTCAGCGAGAGATGAGAGCAAAATATTTAGTAGAATGGCACCGTAAATATACCCTTGCTATCAGTTGCATTCTACTCTTCTTTATTGGAGCACCATTGGGAGCTATCATTAGAAAAGGAGGTTTTGGACTACCGCTTGTTATTTCATTACTCTTATTTATTCTCTATTATGTAATGGGTATTTTTGGTGAAAAGCTTGTTAAGCAGGGAGCTATTCAACCTATATTGGGTATGTGGCTCGGTCTTATTGTGTTTTTTCCTCTAGCGATATTCTTAACCTACAAAGCAAGCACAGACTCACAATTATTTGATGCTGAAGCTTATAAACGTTTCGTGAAAGCGCTTACACCAAAATGGGTAAAACAACCTAAATAAAAAGTAATGAAGATTTTGCAGATTAGCAATAGAGTTCCTTGGCCACTTAATGAAGGGGGTACCATTGGTATATATAACTATACCAGAGCATTTTCGGAACTTGGACATGAAGTGTCTCTGTATTGTTTAGATGGCATAAAGCATAACACTCCTATTGCTGAAGCACAAAAAGAACTTAGTAAATATGCCAATACTTTAATACATCCTATAGACACAGATATCAAATGGGATGAGGCAATAATGCATCTCATCCGGAACAAATCATACAACGTTAGCAGGTTTTACAATAGTATTTTTGAGCAAGAGATCATACAACTATTGAAGGACGAACACTACGATATAGTGCAGTTAGAAGGCACATTTGCCGCACCATACATAGCCGCTGTTCGTAATAATCACGAAGGATTACTTGCCTTGCGTATGCACAATGTTGAGTATGAAATATGGGAGAGACTCGCATTCATAGAAAGTAATTTAATGAAGAAGTCATACCTTACACTACTGGCTAAACAATTGAAAGCATACGAGGCTAAAATCATACAGGAAGTAGATGTGATAACCACGGTGACCGATGATGATGGTGAGAAGTTCAAGAAACTTCACTCTAACGGCGAATTTATGACTATACCTGCCGGTATAGACTTACGTGAGTGGACCTACACTCCGAGCAAACGTGCAACAAACTGGTATCACATTGGTTCCATGGAGTGGCATGGAAATGTAGATGCAGTAGATTGGTACTTGAAAGAAGTACACCCGAGGTTGGCAAAATTAGATACAGATTATAAACTCCACTTGGCAGGTAAGAGTATCCAAGCAGATAACTATCAGAATCTGCCACAACTAGAGGTGCACAGTAACGTACCAAGGGCTTTTCACTTTGTGAGAGACTGTGACGTGTGCGTAGTACCCCTGAGAAGCGGAAGCGGGATACGGCTAAAGATATTAGAAGCAATGGCTGCAGGAAAGCTTGTAGTAAGCACCACTATAGGAGCTCAAGGTATAGATTACATAGCAGGTACGCATTTACTGATAGCAGATACTACAGCGGAGTTTGAAGCCGTCTATTCCAAAATTATAAAGGGAGAGATAGATCGAAATTTAATAGTAGTAAATGCACGCAAGCTCATAGAGGAGAGCTACTCTACTGAGGCTCTTGCAAAACGTCAATTGGACTTTTATTCAAAAATTGAGTCATAAAAAAAGGCAACTCATCGAGTTGCCTTTTTTACTATGTGAAGAGCAGTTTAACTAGTCTACCGTTATTTCTTGAATCTTACCGTAACCTAGTTTGTTTAATCCTCCACGCACTTTATAAGCGTGACCTACTACAATGATTACTGTATTGTCTGGCTTCAACATTTGTTTAGCCACCGCATTAATATCTGATACAGTCATCTTGTTTATCATATCTGCTTGTTGAACAGTGAAATCTTTTGGCAGGTCATTCTCAACAATGCTGCTAAGAAAGTTAAGTTTGTCAAAAGGTGTTTCATAATCCAATGCCTCACTCAATGTGATAGAATTTTTTGTAAATTCCAACTCTTCCTCTGTGATCCCGCCTTCTACAAAACCATTGATCTCTTTCATCACTTCACGCACAGCACTGTCTGTAGCTTCTTTTTTGAACTCTCCAGAAAAGCGATACGTGCCATACTGTTTGTTGCCTCCAAAACCAGATCTAGCTCCATACGTCCAACCCTTATCCTCACGAAGGTTCAGGTTAATTCTACTATTAAAAGCTCCACCAAGTGCATAATTCATGACACCTGACTTAAAGTAATCTCCGTTATAGTCATACTTCGGTCCAGGATGACCTGCTAGTATAGTAGACTGCGCTGCGTATGGTTTGTCTACTAGGTATACAGTTGTTTTCTCTGGAGTTTGTAATGCTGGCATAACAGGTACTATTACATCCGTGCTTTTCCACTCTTTCAGGAATGCAAGCTTACTCAGTGCATCAGTTTTAGATATATCTCCAGACACTACTATGGTACTCACATTTGGTGAGTAGTTTGCTTTGTAGAATGCTTTTACATCATCTAAGCCTATTTTACTTAACGACTTGTAATTTCCATAGTAATACTTTTCCAGAATAGTCCCTTCATACATGATACTGTTCCAAGCTTTAGAAGCCATTACAGAGGGATTACTTCGTTGAGATTTTAATCCTTCAATAGCCTGATCTTTCACACGTTTGAAGTCTTTTTCATCAAATCTTGGTTCAAATAGAGCTTCTTTAAACAAGGCTATGGTAGCATCAAGATTGACTACCAAGCAGCTCACAAAAGCAGAGCTATTCATAGTACCGGAGTTGAAACTAATTGAACTTCCTAATTTCTCTAGTTCTCGTGAAAATTCTTCGGTCGTTAATCTTTGCGTCCCTTCTCCCATCATAGCAGCTGTCATCATTGCGGTTCCTGTATTTACCTTTTTGCCTGCTTCCAGCAGTTGTCCGCCTTCCATATCTATATAGAAATAAGCGAGTGGAGATTCCGATGATTGAGTGCCTATCAGTTTTAAACCGTTACTATACGTTTCTTTATAAAACTCAGGAAGAGTAAAGGCATTCGAACTTGGCTTTGTTGGTCTTACACCTCTATCGAAGCTATCATTAGGCTTCTCATAGGTGAGCCCTTCGTATTGTTTGTCCGTTATTTTTTCTTTGTTGGCGTGTGGATTAACACTTTTAGGCGTGTCATCATCTTCATCTTTTTCAGACTGATCTCGGTCTACTCTTAGGATAACAGATTTTTTGCCTTTCAAATACTTTTTGTAAACTCGCATTACATCATCTTTGGTAACGGAGCTGTACCTGTCTATATCGTCTTGTAGATTGTATCCGTCACCTCTCATAAGAGCGTAATGACTTAGCACGCCAGACTTACTAGCTATACTATTGAGTTGACTATATGTACCTCTCAACACTTGGGTTTTGGTTATTTCTAGATCTTCGTCTGTTACTCCTCGTGTTTCAAATTCCGCTATAGATGCCCTTACTTTATCTTCTAAATCTTTTGGTGTGAGCCCCCCAAATTGTGCTGGTTTTGTAACAACTTGCAATTGCAGAATACCCGCAAGCTCCAAAGTAGAGTGACTAGCACCTGCCTGCAGAGCTAGTTCTTCTTTTGTGAAATTCTTATACAATATAGAATTTTTACCTCCTCCGATTATTTCGGCAAGGATATCTAAGGCAGCTTCATCTTTGTGAAACTCGGGTACAGTAGGAAAACTAAAAACAGTTAATGGAGCAAAAATATTGTCTACCGTATTCACATAGTAATCCGTGGAGAGTAACGGCTTCTTAGGATACATTTTTCTTACTTGAGGACATTTTTTCAAACCACCGAAGTACTTTTCTGCCCATGCTTTCACCTCTTCCGGCTGTACATCTCCAGAAACTACAAGGGTAGCGTTATTGGGTCCGTACCAACGTAAAAAGAAATTTTTCAAATCTTCATACGTAGCAATATCCAAATCATCTACGTAGCCTATTGGTGTCCACTCATATGGATGATTGGCAAACATAGATTTAAACAGTATCTCGCTAACCATACCATATGGCTGGTTGTCGTAGCGTTGTCTCTTTTCGTTTTTTACAGTTTCTCGCTGGTTCTCAAATTGCTTTTGGGTAAAGCTCTCCAGGTGGGTACCCATTCTATCTGCTTCCAACCACAGTAGCGTCTCCGTCATATTAGACGGAGCTGTCTGGTGATACACCGTTTTGTCAAATGACGTATACGCATTGTTTGTCCCTCCAGACTCTCCAATTATTTTAAAATGGTCTCCTTCGGCAACGTTTTGAGATCCTTCAAACATCATATGTTCAAAAAAGTGGGCAAAACCACTATTTCTGACGCTCTCTCTTGCACTACCCACATGGTAAGCTACTTCTACATGCACTATAGGATCAGAGTGATCTTCATGGATGATAAGTGTAAGATCATTCCCGGGTAGCTTATACTTCTCGTAGGGGATTACTACTCTATCTTTTGATGACTCAACTTTTTCTATCATTTCCCAGGTAGATTGTGCCGTAGCTAAAAAACCAGCTAAAACTAAATTAAATAAAAGGACTACTTTTTTCATACAGTAAATTTTGGTGCAAAAAAAACAATTGTAACCGGTAAATGAATGGTCAATCGATAAAACACGATATATCATAGGTAGTATTTAACGTAATCTGACAACGCGCACTTGAATTCCCTTTTGTTTTGCAGCCATTGCCTGTTGGAGAGCCTTATCGCTATCAACACCTACAAAACCTAAAATGGTGAATGTATCCCCACTATTGAGGTAATGAATACCTGCTCCCAATGATGAATACGTATCATCCCTTCCTAACCTTCGTGCATCTTGCAGACTTGTCAGACTATCTGTCATCAGATAATAGCCAGGCAAAAATGTGGTATTCCCTACGGAAACAATTCGTTCATTTGAAGCAATGAGAGCATAACCACTGAACGATACTATGGGAATAGAGTCAATGTTAATCTCTTGAGAGTCTTGAGGGTTACTCCCCCCTGGATGACTAATATTAGTATCCAAATGGATGTTTCTGGTAGCCTCTAGTTTGCGTAGTATATGAATACAATCTATTGATTGGGCAATAATTTGAGTTAGGGAATCTATTACCATCTGAAGCGAGTCCCCATTTTCAAATTGCCGTTTCTGATCTTTTGGCGAGACAATTATTTGCGGTTGCTCACGATTTTTGAATCTACTCGGATACAATATCACCCCAAATTGATGCCTAAAATTATATGGAATATGATCGGTGAGGTTATAGCCATAGGTAGTTTGGTAAGCAATACCTATTCGCTCATCCAATTTTACCTCTAAACCACCTCCAGTATTTATATTAAGGCCGGTCGCTTTTGTATTGTTTTTTGCAAGTTGAGGGACAATATTATATGCATAGCCTGAAAACAGATAAGGTTTGATTCTTTTAAATCTTTTGGGCTGTAGCGTGATGTTACCTTCAAACTGGTGATACATAGCGTTGCGAGTCCATCCTTGATTGGCTGATATACTGTCTGCCAATGCCAACGAATATCCAAAGCTACAACCAAATCGCTTGCTCAGTCTTCTTTGTGCTTGTGCACCTAACCCATAAGCAGTAGCTTGATTCGTATTGCCTACTTCATAGACACCCGTATCATAAAAATGATGATTTTTGATATTGAAAAAATAACTCCAAGACTCATCCACTTGAGCATTGGCGACTATACATACGAATGACGTAAGGACAAAAGCTATGTGTATTCTCAATTGATTGATGATGCAAATTTACAGATTACACCCAAAGGCATATCCTTTGTCATATTTTTTACCCAAATATGTTGATTTTTTTTACGCTCAGGACTATGCAAGGCATTGTCTTGAGTAGCGTGAAGCACAACTACAGCGTACCAGTATAAAATACTATCCCACAAAAAAATCTACATATGCTAGCAGAACTATTCTACCGTGACCGTGATGGTCTTCGACCATTTTTCACCGTAAGATACGTGCATTCCATCTGCAAATTGTAATGTGAGCCTATAGCTGCCAGGATCTAGCGACACTGAGTCACTTGTTTGTCCGCCACCATAATGCAGGTGTGTCTCGTCTGCTACTATCACAATACCCGCAGGGGTGAAATCATCATTCACTAATAAGTGATGGTGACCAAAACCAGCTCTAGGAGCTCCTTTGGGCTCAACTTGCATACCTTCTACTCCCATTTCCAGTACAAATGGTGACGTTATGGTTGCTCCATCTTGTATATTGCCAAAACTCACTCCTTCAGTAGATTTCTCCTCCGACGTTACTTCTTCTGCATTTTGATTTGATGTAGGTGCTGTACACCCAGCCAATAGAACAACTAAGACTGCTATTGAATATATTTTTTTCATTGCCACGAAGATAAATGAATTTAAAACTGAATGATAGAGATTTGCTTATTATTTAGAAAGACATTCGTATCTATCGTCGCGACCAACTAGCGCTCACAAGCGGGATAAACTTGCTTATTGCTTAACCACTTAAAATCCGTATTTCCTGGCATAAAAAAAAGGTTCTCACTGAAGAGTGAGAACCTTTTTACTATGGGTAGAAGATGGGGCTCGAACCCACGACCCCCGGTACCACAAACCGGTGCTCTAACCAACTGAGCTACAACTACCATATTCGCTACTTGAGGGTACAAAACCTCTTTAAGCGGCTGCAAATATATTATTACCCCCATCATATGAAATACAAAAAGGATAATATTAAAAAAAAAAAAGAAGTTTCAGTGCTGAATAGATTGTGGGCAATTTGGATACTAAAACAACAAAATAGTATGTTATTTTGAAGCGTTTTATGAACACAATGAACAAGTTGAAACATTTCCTAAGTGTACTCGCATGTATAATTTGCTTCTCGCCACTTACCAAGGCCCAGAGAACAAGTGAGTACTCTAATGCCATTAGTCTTTTTGAACACGCCAAAATGTTATACGTCAAAAAGCAATATGTGCCAGCCATCAATGAGTTCAATTCTTACCTATCTACTGCACCTGGACCCAATTTTGCATACGCTTCTGAGGCATATATAGGTTTAGCACGATTAAAGTTAGACAAGCAAGGTGCAAGTAGGGAACTTGCCAAAATGATGAGAGGAGAGCTAAATCACCCACTCAATACAGAAATTACGTATGAACTAGGACTCTACCACTACAATAAAGGGAAATACACGCGCTCGCTAAAGTACTTTGAACAGGTAGAAGAAGTTGATATTCCGAAACACCAGCGTGAGGAGTTAGCATTCAAAAAAGGCTATGCTTACTTTAAGAATAATGAATTCAAAAAAGCCAAAGGTCAGTTTAAGAAAGTGATGAACGGTGGTGGCAAGTATGCCGTAGAGGCCAATTACTACTTTGGATATCAGTGTTACATTCTCAAGGACTACGCCTGTGCTTTTGCCACCTTCAGTAAAATAGGCGACAAAGGTCCCAAAACAATGAAACTCTACCTTGCTCAAATGTACTACGAGCAGGAAGAATATGAAAAAGCATTTGACATTATAAAAAATGTATCGTTAAAAAAACGCGATAACGAAATACAGCTATTGACCGGTAAAATACACTACCAACTGGGCAACATGAGTGTCGCAAAAAGTCATTTTGATAAATACAATGGCGATATAAAATCACTGCGCTCCAATGAGATATACCAATTTGCCAATGCCAACTTCACGGTAAAAGATTACACGAAATCTACTCAATATTTTATTCTGATCGCCAATGAAGACAATGAAATAGGACAAGCGGCCAACTATCAAATCGGTGTTGCAGATGTGTCTATTGGTCAAAAGGAAAGAGCCCTAAATGCTTTTGCGGAAGCAAAAAGAAAAGACTTCGACAAAAACATCAGTGATATTGCTGCATTCAACTATGCTAAGTTGGCTGCAGAGTTACAAAAAAATGCTACAGCAATAAGAGCGATTAAGGAATACTTAGATAAATATCCAAACTCAGAAAATATAAACGCTGCTAAGAGCATTATGGCAGATATATTTTTGAGCACAAAAAACTATAAGGCTGCCATAAAAATACTGGAAGAAATAGGCAGTCTGAATGACGATGCCAAGCAAGCTTACCAAGAACTTACCTTCCACAGAGCAGAGGAGCTATACCTCAACAAACAGTACCAAGATGCAGACGTATTTTTTAAAAAGTCACTGAAGTACATCAAAGATCCGAAATTAGAAGCTCTATCCTACTTCTGGCGAGCAGAAATTGCCTACAAAGTGGATGATAATGACGGGAGTATAAATCTGATGAATAGATTTATGAGTAGCAACGATGACCAGGTTACAAATAAAAATACAACCTATGGTTACTATTCTATGGGGTACAATTACTTCAAGAAAAAAAACTACCCAAAAGCCCAAAATTACTTTGCCAAGTTCAAACAATTTGAAAAATTTTCGAGCGCAAATAAGGATGTGTACCTAGACAATATACAACGATTAGCCGACTGCTATTTTTTAAATGGGCAGTATAGTTCAGCCATTGATGAGTATAATTTCATTATCAAAAACGACTACAAAAACGCAGACTACGCTATTTTTCAGCAGGGGATGCTCTTGGGCCTACAAGACCAACACTTGAAAAAAATCAACGTATTGAAGCAAATACCAAAGGACTTCCAAAGGAGTATATACGTTGACGATGCACTATACCAAACGGCAAGAGAGTATATGAATATTGGCAACTACAGCGCTGCTGAGAACATATTCAATAGCATCATCTCCCAGCACGATTACTCACCGTTTTTACCAGAGAGTTACTTAAAACTGGGTCTCATTAGCTACAATCAGAGTAAGGATGATGCTGCACTTCGGTACTACAAAACAGTGGTAGACCGTTTCCAAAACACCAAGGAGTCTAAAGAAGCGCTGTCTTTTATAGAAATCATATACACCAACCAAGGTAACCCGAATGCATACTTTGAATACGCCAAAAATATAGCTGGGGCAGGCATTACCATAACCTACCAAGATAGTGTCATCTACCAACAAGCAATGCGTACTTACAATAGCGAGAACTTTTCTGGAGCGAGTAAGGAACTGGACGGATATATCAAAAAATTTGGTGACAATGGCGCCTTTATTATTGCTGCGCACTACTTCAAAGCAGAATGCGATTTCTATACAGATAAGGAAGACATTGCCCTCACCCACTATGACTATGTAGCTTCGCAAAGCACTAATACCTACACCAACAAGTCATTAATAAAACTAAGTGGCACCTATTTTTACAGAAAGGAATATGCCAAGGCTATAGACTACTATGCGCGTCTGGAGCCTATAGCTGCCTCAAAAAGTACTTTCCTTAAAGCGATCATGGGGCAAATGAGAGCACACTACTTGCAAAAGGAATACGATAAGGCAAAAGAGAAAGCGATACAACTGCTTCCTATACAAGCTGTGCCTACAGAGGACCTTGTAGAGGCAAATATTATATTGGGTAAAGTACAACTTAAAGATAGCAACCTACGCAGCGCCCGATTCCACTTTGACTATGTGATAGAAAATAGCCGCAACGAAAAAACTGCGGAAGCGCTGTTTACCCGATCACTCATTAATTTTGAGCAAGAATACTTAGATAGTGCCAGAGCAGATGTATATAGATTGCAAGACGACTTTTCGGCCTACGAGTTTTGGGTAGTAAAAGGATTTATTCTTTTGAGCGATATTTACGTAAAAGAAAATGATCTGTTTCAGGCAAAAGCTACATTGCAAAGCATCATCGATAATTATGACAAAGAAGATGATGGCTTACTCGACATCTGTAGTCTAAAATTGAAGCAAATTGAAGCAATGGAAACTCCAAAAGACACACTGGACGTAGAAGAAGAGTAAACAGATGAATGGTATACTAAATGGCTCAACCTTCGTTGAACTATTTTTTTTCGATAATTCCCTTTAACCCGACATACCAAGGAAACTAAAATACGAACGAGTACACAGGTCTTTCGCAGTCAGATATACCCAACCTGTGCAGCCAGTTGTCTTGTTTTCGTGCGGGCTCTCCTATGGCATGTGAGTTACTGTATATGATTTAGAGACGGTACGTTACATTCATTTTTTCGAGTGTGTGATCGAGTCCCTCAATATTTATTAAATCTTTTTAGCTAAAACATATTTCATTCAAGCGGTAAAATTATATTTGCACTCCCGCAAGGGAAATGGCTTCGTAGCTCAGCTGAATAGAGCACTTGATTACGGCTCAAGAGGTCTCAGGTTTGAATCCTGACGAGGTCACAAATTATCCCTAAGAATAAGAATTTATTTTTAGGGATATTTTATTTTAAACGAGTTGTATTTTTCAAATTAATCACAATTATATGAAAATGATAAAAAAGCTAATTGACTTAATTTTTATTATAATTTCAGCTTCAATATTGATCACATTATCTGAATATGGTTTTCTGGAAAAGAATACGGCCTTTTCGTTCATACCTATTTTAGTTGCATATTATTTGGGACAATATTCTCAGATGAAGGTCAAGAAAAAATAGAAAAAACTACCCAGAATGTTTGAACTTTCATAAATTCAAATCACTTACATCAGAAAACACTCCTAACCAACCGTTAGGAGTGTTTTTTGTTGAATAGGTCATGTAAACA
>CAJXIQ010000036.1 GCA_913054375.1 uncultured Bacteroidota bacterium | reverse complement strand
TGCCAATGGAATTTTATTGGTAAATAGTTCGATTTCTTTGGCTGTAGATATGTGTAGTATGTGTAAGCGTGCATTGTACTCCTTGGCAAGGTCACTTGCCATTTTACTGCTTAGATAACAGGCTTCTTGGTCTCTTATGAGGGGATGAGCCTCCATGGGTATGTCTTGCCCATATTGGGCTGTAAACGCTGCTGTATTTCTCCGTACACTAGCTTCGTCTTCGCAGTGGGTAGCAATAAGCATGGGTGTTTGCGAGAATATACCGCGTAGTGTGTCCTCATTGTCGACTAGCATATTGCCTGTACTACTACCCATAAATAGTTTGATACCGCAAACGTCTTTTTGATTGGTTTTGAGTACTTCTTCTATGTTGTCATTTGTACCACCCATAAAGAAAGAATAATTTGCGAGTGAGCATTCACTTGCTCGCGCATATTTCTTGGCTAGTTCTTCTTGTGTAGTAGCTTGTGGACTAGTATTGGGCATTTCCATGTAGGATGTTGTACCACCAGCTACTGCTGCTTTGGCTTCTGTGTATATTTCTGCCTTATGCGTTAGTCCGGGTTCTCTAAAGTGTACTTGGTCATCAATTACTCCGGGAGTAATCCACTTGCCCGATGCGTCAATAGTTTTGTCTGCTTTGCGAATAATTCCATTTTTGTTTATTTCTGCAATAAAACCATCTTCTACATAGATATCTGCTAGGTATTGTTGATTTTCATTAATTAAGAGTCCGTTTTTGATTAAAATTGATGCCATAATGATCAACAAATTTAACATACGCGTGTACGGTATTTGGCAGAAAGGGGATAAAATTTTGATAAGCCATGAAAATATAGATGGCTTTGAGATGCTAAAGCTGCCTGGAGGCGGTTTAGAGTTTGGAGAAGGGCCACGCGATTGCGTAGTAAGGGAATTTGCTGAGGAACTTGGTGTGGAGGTTGTTGTTTCCGATTTGTTGCACACTACAGGTAATTTTGTGCAAAGCGCCTTTCGTAAGGATGAACAGGTAATTGCTATCCATTATCGTGTGCATTGCGAAGAGCAAATAAAATCATATAACACTATTCAGACTACCCAGGTGGGTCGGCACAATATTCATCATTTTGAATGGCGAGTATTGGACAACGACCTGTTGGATGAATTTACATTTGAAATGGATCGCGTGGCACTTAGAGGCCTTAGTAGATAGCGTGCAATGTACCTTTGTCTGTTCTTGTATTGCCATCGCATCCTCTATAGCTTACTAGATACATATAGACTCCAATAGGAACTATCTCACCATTGTACTGTCCGTCCCAACGAGTGGATCCTTGTTCTTTGGAGTCAAATATTTTTTCGCCCCAACGAGAATAAATACGAACTACAAATGCAGGCTGACGCACTTCTTCACTGTAGGGAAACCATTCGTTTGTACCATCATTGTTGGGTGTAAAAGCATTAGGAATAAATAGCTCATTTGGCAGTGCTGTTGGATCTACTGTTATGAATAAACTGTCTTCATCTGTGCATCCAAATTCATCTATTATGGATACTGTATAATTACCCTCGAGTATGGTGGTAATTGAACTTTCTGTACTCCCTGTATTCCACAGGTAACTATATCCCGATGGTACGCTAATAGTGGTGGGCGAATTCAGGCAGATTGTAGTATCACTACCGAGGTCTATTTCTGGGGACTGCGTTAGTACAAAGGATACTGTATCTGACGCAATGCACCCTTTTGCATTAGTTACATCTACACGATAAGTCCCTGGCTGCGTAACTATGATTTTTCTGCTCGATTCTGTGGTACTCCATTTAAAACTAACCCCATCTGATCCGCCGTCCAATTGAACATTCATACTATCGCAGAAATTTTTATCCTCTCCTAAGCTTACGTTCACAGTAGAATTATAGATGAAGAATGTATCCGAGGTTATACAACTGCGTTGCTTGACTTGTACCCAATGCGATCCTGGGTTGGTATATCGAGTACTAGAAGAGATACTTCCATTTGACCATAGATACTGTGCTTCTTCAATATCACCTAAATCTATTTGGTGGTCAAACTCATCGCAATATGCAGTGTCTTTTACTCGAGGCTGCGTTGCGCGCCAGACTCTTATGGTGTCATAAATGGTACAGTTGGTATTGCTCATGGTAACTGTATAAATTCCAGGTTCTGTAACGGCTACGCTTTGGGTATTTTTTCTGGATGGAGTTTTCCACTCATACAGTAGGCCTGGTTGACCTACATCTAGAATGGCCGTGAAAAGACTGTCACACATCAAGGTATCTTCCGGGAGTTTGCTTGCCGGCACATCATCTAAAAAGAGGAGGACCGTATCACTATAGAAACAATTACCATATGACACATCTGCAATAAACCTTCCTGTATCTTTTGCCACAATAAAGCGTCCAGATTCTCCTGTATTCCACCGGACAGCAATGGCATCATTTGTTTTGGTGTCTAATGTGTACCTGACTGAATCACAAAAGATGCGATCAGGACCGAGGCTAAAATTTCTTGTAGAGCGAATGCGTACACCATACGTATATGTGTTTTCACAAATGCTCGAGATAACGGTTAGTGTAACTATGTAGTTTCCGTTGCCTGGGTACACATAGCTTACTGCTGAACGGTCAAAGGTGGTAAGCGTATCCCTAGTAGTTGTATTATCACCAAAATCCCAAAGGTATTTAGCGCTCAAACCTGCCCTCACAGAGCTTGTATTGTTAAAGTTAGCCGTATCTCCGCACTCAAAGGTATAGGATCCACCTACTGCAGTACCACCCGGTATATTAAAGTTTGCTAAAACATCAAACTGACAGTTAGTAACATTAAATTGGTAGTCTCTGCGTGTTTCGCCGATTAAGACACCATCTCTATATTCACATACCTTATATCCAATCACATACTGCCCGGTTAATGTGGGTGTTATGGTCATTTGCCCTGTGGCTGAATTTAGATTGAGTAAAGGGCTGCCTGTAATTTGCGTTGTTTCGGTGAAGCCATTCGCCCAAATCAATTCTTTGAAAGGAGGCCGACTATACTCGAAGTTTCTACTTGGCTTTGGGTCGTCTCGTGTAGCCCCAATGTATGGTGTGGTTAATTTGTATACCAAGGAGTCACCATCCGGATCGAATGCGTCTTGCATTATGTCCAAAGGTGCGTCTACGCAAACATATACCGGCGGTATTTCTTTGAAGTATGCACTGCTGTTACTTATGGTGCTTGGAGGGATTTTGGTCCAAGCGGTGAACCCAGTGTTCTGTGGTTCAAAAATATTTCCAATGGTATTGTTTCGGCAACATCTTTCCCAAGCTAAAATAACACCGTTATTCCCAGGATTAATAGTTCGGGTAGTCTTGTATACATATGCGGTGACGCAGCTACCGCTTGGTTTTTTAACACAATCATAGTTGGAACTTTCCAGTGTATTTGGCGCCCCTCGGGTCATAGTGAAATCGCTAAGAAATTGGTTCGTAACGGCATCAAATGAAGCAATATTTATTATTCTGTCTGTATTGGTGGAGCTAATTGCGTTGGCAGAATTGCAGTCAAAATAAAGCTGAACAGTGATATCGTAGGAGTTGAAACCAGCATTTTTTTTGTAAAAAATTTCACCGCCCACTATGTGTGTCGCCCTCGCACTTAGAAATGAGAATACTATCGCTGATATGAGTAGAATATGTCTGATAATGTGAGCTGTTTTGCTTTGTCTTTTTCCGGAACTGAACCCTGAATGTGTTTTATAATACGAATTCTTTGTGAGATTTTGTACTTTACAAGGCGTAATATATACTTTTAGAACAATATGGGTCCTGATTTAGTTTTAAAAAAAGTCATCTTACAAAGTTTAAATGCTTCTCAAGTTTAAATTGTCAATATGTAGTCAACCTCTGGCTATCTATAGTGGAGTGATTCGAATTTTGAATTCTATAGTGTAGTGTTGAATAATACGTTGATCTTCAGCGTGTGATCAGGCTGCCAAGAAAACAATAAGCTAGCGTATAGTTCTGTTGATTAATTAGTAGACTGAGACGCGTCTAAAAATTGAATATCCTAGCAATGTTAAACCCAAAGCGGATGTCCCCATCGAGCCATCGAGCTTTTGTATCTGTAATAAACCCTTTTTCAAAAGGCGCTGCTGCGTTGGTGAAAAATAGTTGAAATACGTGTCCCCCAGTCTCTATATCAAATCCCAAGGATAGCGAGTTTATTTTATCCTGTTCTAATTGATCTGGTACTACATAAAAATATTCGCCATTTATAGATATACGATTTGTTAGTTTTTGGCGAACACCAATACCTATGCTTAGTATGTCGTTAGAGCGTTGTGCTGAGTCTACCAGATTCTTGTGTACAAGAGTAGGGGAGAGTTGTATGCTCAAACCCTCCGTCATCTTTCGGGCGATGAGTAATTGATGGGTATAATGCAACCTACTGCTGAATAAATTTTCTCTCTGAGGTTGTGTCCATCGTTGTGTAGTCACGCCTATATGGCTTACCCAAGCTGCGGTTATTGGTGTTTTTTTGGCTCCAGTGGCTTGTCTAAGGAATTTGTATTTCACAAATCCGTCGTATGTCTTTGCCTCGTTGCTTCTGCCAATACCTATGTTAAGGTTATCTGTAATGCCAAAATCTCCACCCATTCTCATGGTAGCTTGATCCAGACCAAATAGGTCATATACTCCCCCGTTTACAAATCCAAAACGATGCGATATTTTGAAGTCGAACTCACGTTTGGCTACCGTTTCAATACTATGCCCATTTACTACTCTATTGGTTTTAAACGTTGCCATGGTATAGTCTGTAGTTGGTTCGTCATCATCTAGTAAGTCCAGATCTTGGGCAAACACATTGCTTGTTAAGATAATTCCTAATAGGAAGAGAAGGTATATTCGATTCATATCTGTGGGCAATATCGTTTGTGCATAGTACTGGACCAACTTGTTCAATTAGTGCTGATGAGCGTAGTCTGCGTCTATGCTGATTTTTATGTTATCAGAAATTTTGTTGATTACGGTCTTTGGTATTTTCACATTGTAGTCAGCTGGGTTTACGTTAAACACTGCTTTGGCGTTTACTATGTCTTTTTTAACGGTAAATGTAGCAGTAGTACTTACCTGTTTTGTTACATTCTTCATGGTTAGTTTACCGCTAACTTTGGCTGTATATATCCCTTGTGTGGTTGTTTTTATCGTGTTTATATTTTCTATTATCCCGTTAAAAGTAGCTTTTGGGTACTTTGTGCTTTCCATGTAGTTCTCATTGAAATGCTCTTGCATTAGGGCTTTTTCAAACTCAAAATCTTTGATGAGTACGCTGAATTGTAATTTGCCATTGGCAGAGGAAAATGCCGTTTTTACTTTATGATTTTCTGCTGCAATATCTTCTACGGGTGTATGGCTAAAGAAGCTAATATTACCGGTATTGGTTTTGTAAACACCGCCACTGTGCTGTGTTAAGGCGAGGGTGAATAGGGCTATTGTAGCTAGTGTGATTATGGTTATTTGTCTCATTTTTATGTTTCTGGTTGGTCTAATGTTGTAAGTATGCAATTGCTGAGGACTACGTCTCTGTCTGTCAATAGGTCTAGATCGCCAGCATCATTAAATCCTTTGCATAAACCTTTTACGGTTACTTGGTCTCCATCTACTAACGCTATTGCTTTTTGAAGATATTCTGCGTTAAAGCCGCACCGAATAAAACCATCGTCGCCGTTGCCTGCTAGTATTATTTGTGGCTCTTGATTATTGCTCAAATCTTTATTGAGTAGTAAGCCGGTGACGGTAATTACTTGCTCAGCATATTTTAGCGTTGCTTTTTCTTGGTTAGCATCAAATGCAGCGAAAAGCTCATGGGCACTTAATTCCTGTAGAACTTCTGCTGTGGCTACGTCTGTGTGTTCTTTGTTTAAGGATGTATATGCAAAGAAGGTTGCCCCTAGGACGAGTAGTGATATGGCTAAAATGAGTGTTCGCTTCATGTGAGTTAATTGTTTTGTGCTCCTTGGGTTATCCATGCTTCTACCTTGTCTATGTCGCATTGCGCCATTTTTGGTGCCGCTTTGGGCATGGGTGATGTAGCCCCATCGTGCTTCATACTCCCAAGTAGTCTCCCATTGTCTACCCAGATTTTTAAATTGGTATAGCCTTCTAAATCTACTCCACCTGCATTGCTGGTTGAGCTGTGGCAAGAGTTGCAACTATAGTTGTCTAGGATAGGTGAAATATCTGTACCTAGTGACATGGCTACGGTATTGCACTCATCTGTAGGATACAATTCTTCTTCAGTGTTGTAGGTGCAAGCGTTGATGGACAATGCAGCGACAAAAAGCATGGGTAAAATTTTTTTCACTTCTACAAATTTACGAAACAAAATGAAAGCACTTTCAAGGAGAGAAATAAAGGAGACTCGGTATAGTTTAAAGTGGAATATTACCGTGTTTCTTCTTGGGCAAGGTAGCAACTTTGTTTTCAAGCATGGCAAATGCTTTTATGAGCTTTGAGCGGGTTTCTTCTGGTAGAATTACTTGGTCTACAAAGCCACGCTCAGCTGCTCTGTACGGATTGGCAAAAATGGCAGCGTATTCGGCTTCCTTTTCTGCTAAGGCAACTACGGGGTCTGCTGCAGCTTGTATTTCTCTTCGAAAAATAATCTCGGCAGCACCTTTAGCTCCCATCACGGCAATTTCCGCACTTGGCCATGCAAAATTCATATCTGCACCGATATGCTTGCTGTTCATCACATCGTATGCCCCGCCGTACGCTTTTCGGGTAATCACCGTTATGCGTGGCACAGTTGCTTCACTAAATGCATAGAGCAACTTTGCCCCATTGGTGATAATGGCATTCCATTCTTGATCGGTACCGGGCAAGAATCCAGGAACATCCTCAAATACTAGAAGTGGGATATTGAAACAATCACAAAAACGCACGAAACGAGCTCCTTTTTGGGAGGATGGTACGTCTAGCACACCTGCTAAGTATGCCGGCTGGTTGGCAACTATGCCGATGCTGCGGCCAGCTAGTCTGGCAAAACCTACTACGATATTTGGAGCAAAGTTCTCGTGCACTTCAAAGAACGAATCGGTGTCAATAACACCTCCTATTACATCTCGTATATCGTACGGTTGATTTGCACTTTGAGGTACTATGGTGGCCAACTCATTTCGCATTTCGTCACCCAGTTGGTAGTCTTTTTTTGGAGCTTGTTCTTCACAATTTTGAGGCATGTAGCTAAGCAGCTTTTTTATGTCTTCTATAGCTTCTAAGTCATTTGCTGCGGTAAGGTGTGCTACCCCACTTTTTTCGCTATGCACGCTTGCTCCACCTAGGTCTTCAGAGGAGACCTCTTCGTTGGTCACGGTTTTTACTACATTCGGACCTGTAACAAACATGTAGCTAGTGTCCTCTACCATAAGTATAAAATCTGTGATTGCTGGTGAATATACCGCACCTCCTGCACAAGGCCCCATAATGGCACTTAGTTGTGGTATTACACCACTTGCTCTTGTGTTGCGGTAAAATATATCTGCGTATCCACCCAAGGATACCACTCCTTCTTGTATACGTGCTCCTCCACTATCATTTAGGCCTATGCATGGGGCTCCGTTCTCCATAGCTAGATCCATTACTTTACATATTTTTTCTGCATGTGTTTCAGAGAGGGAACCCCCGAATACCGTAAAATCTTGAGAAAAAACATAGACTAGTCTGCCACTAATGGTACCATATCCCGTTACTACACCATCACCAGGGTAGTGGAGTTCTTCCATGCCAAAATCAGTGCTTCTGTGTTTTACCAATGCTCCAATTTCTTCAAATGAATTTTTGTCGAGCAGTAGGTCTAATCTTTCGCGTGCTGTCAGCTTATTTTTACTGTGCTGTGCATCAATTCTTTTTTGGCCTCCACCAAGTTTTGCTTCGGCTAGCTTTTGGGTAAGTATATCTCGGTTGTTCATTCTTCTATTCGTTTTCGAGCTTTTTTATAAGCTCGTCGGTTAATTCCATATTGTGATATACTGCTTGTATATCGTCGTCGTCTTCAAATTTATCTATGATTTTGAGCACATCCAAAGCTTGTTCTAACGGCAGTGCAGTTGTCGTTGTGGGTACTTGTTGTATCTCAGTGGATGTTGCCTCTAGACGAAGTTCTGATAGTTTGCTCTGCATTGTTCCAAAGTCCTCAAAGTTGGTAAAAATAGACGTCGTCTCCTGCTCTTTTTCTACTTCTTGGGCACCACCTTCTATGAGTTCTAGTTCTAATTCATCAGCATCCATATCTTGTATGGCTTCATTGGGTATGATAAATACCCCTTTGGTATTAAAAATAAAACTTAGCGATCCATTGGTGCCCAGACTGCCATTATTTTTCGAGAAAATAGAGCGAATATTGGCAACTGTTCGATTAATATTTTCGGTAGTGGTATCCAGAAATATGGCTATGCCGTGTGGTCCGTAGCCTTCATACGTGTGGCGTTGCAAGTTTGCCGCTTCGGCACCACTTCCTTTTTTTATAGCACGCTCTATGGTGTCTTTTGGCAGATTGGCTCCTTTGGCGTTTTGCACAGCTAGTCGCAGCGCGGGATTAGAATCAAGGTCTGGTCCGTTGTCACGAGCAGCTATCGTTATCTCTCTTATTATCCGTGTCCAAACTTTTGCTCTTTTTTTATCTTGAGCTGCCTTTCTATGCTTTATGTTAGCCCATTTGCTATGTCCTGCCATTGTTTAGTCTTGCTCTTGGTTGTGTTTTGGCAAACTTAGTCATATTGCACAAAAAAGCCGCCTCGTATGTGATGACGAGGCGGCTTTTTAAATCTGTTCTAAGTGAAAGGGATTAGTGTGAGATAGTCACCTTCCTTGTGCTTATCTCTGATCCATTGGTCACCTTCAGTATATATACACCGTTCTTTATACTGGTAGTGCTAAGTTGAAATGCTCCGTGTTCTGAAAGATTTGGAAATCCTTCAGAGATCACACTTTTACCAACTAGGTCTACCAATTCTATTTTAACATCAGCTACTTTGGTGTAAAGTAACTCTACGTTTAGTATATCGTTTGCTGGATTTGGATAAGCCGCTACCTTACCGTTGTAATCGACTTCGTTCACAGACACGCCGTTACGATACTCGTTGTACCATATTATAGGGGCACCAAGCAAATTGTTGGTTGAGTCACTGTCTATTAAGTTAGCACTACGGTCAAGTAAATAAGATGACACACCTACTACTACATTTATTGAAATACTGGTGTATATTGGAATAGTTTGGTTTATGGTTATGTCATACGTTCCATTTGGTGGTACATCCTCGCTTAGCACTGCAAGTACATATGAGGCATTTTCGGGGTATCGGTATAAGATGTTTTGGCCTGCTGGTAAGTCTGGGCTTAAAACCAACAGATTAAAAATTATGCTATCTCCGGCTTTAACAGTTTCAGTTCCTAGGTTTTCACATTCTATGACGGCAACTATAGGAGTGCCAGTGGTAGATGATTCGGTTACCAACTCTGTTGGGCTTTTAAGTGATTTAATAGCCCAATTTACTTGAGCAAAGGTGGTACTAGCACAAATTGTGAGTAGGAGTAGAGTAAGTGTTTTTTTCATTTTATGTGTGATTACTTAAGCAAAAGTACAGATAAAATCCCTAAGCTAACAATGTTCTAAGCTCGGAAATGTCAAGGTTGTACAATATATTGTTTTCAGTAACGATTAGATCTTTGGAAAATCCTTGCTTTTTATGCTGCAGCTGCGTTATTTTTTCTTCTATAGTGTCTTTGGAAATGAACTTATAGCTGAATACGCTTTGCTGTTGACCTATGCGGTGTGTACGATCACGTGCTTGTGCTTCTGCTGCAGGATTCCACCAAGGATCTACTATGAAAACATAGTCGGCTGCAGTGAGATTAAGCCCCGTACCTCCTGCTTTCAGTGAGATAAGAAAAACACTGGGATCTGGTGTTTTTTGAAACTCGCTTACATAGTGTGCTCTTTTCTCTTTGGTAGTACTGCCGGTAAGGCGATAGTACGGTATATGGGCCTTAAGGTCTCGCTCGAGCAAGTCAAGATAGGATACAAACTGCGAGAAGACAAGTACCTTATGTCCGTCTGATATAGCGTTGCTTATTTTCTGTATGAGTAAATCGTGCTTGCCACTGCTTCCTGTGTATTCTTTATTCGTAAGATACGGATGGTTTGCTATTTGTCTTAGCTTAGACAGACCTTGTAGTATAGAGAAACGTGACTTTTGCATTCCTTTTTCTTGTACCAGATCTGTGATACTGTTGCGGTATTTCGATTTAACTTCTTCATAGTATTTGGCTTGCTCCTCTGTCATCGGGCAGCTTATTACTTTCTCTGTAATTGGAGGCAGGTCTTTTGCTACCTCTTCTTTGGTACGCCTTAGTAAGAATGGTTTTATGATTTTTTGCAGTTCTTTAGCCTTTTTACGGTCTTCTTTTTTTTCTATCGGCTTTGCATATTTTTCTTCAAACTGTTTGAGAGAGCCAAGTAGTCCCTTATTCAAAAAATTCATTTGGCTCCAGAGATCACGTATGGTATTCTCGATTGGAGTGCCAGTTAAAGCTATGCGTGTATTTGCTTGTAGCTTACTGATGTACTGCGTAGTCTTGGCACTTGTATTTTTAATATTTTGACTCTCGTCAAGGACTATTATATCGAAGAGGGGCTCTTCGAAAAGGGCAATATCGTTCCGTATAAGCCCGTAGGAGGTGAGTAAAATATCGGTTTTTGGGAAATCTTCAGCTATCTTAGCTCTTTTGGAGCCCGCGTGCAAAGCTACGGTGAGTTCTGGAGTGAATGTAGCGATCTCCTGCATCCAATTGTATAAAAGTGAGGTGGGTGCTATAAGCAAAAACTGACCTGCATTAGTAGCATTTGTATGTTTTATTTTTTGTAAGAAAGCGAGGGTTTGAATGGTTTTACCGAGGCCCATATCGTCTGCAAGTATTCCGCCAAATCGATTGTTGCGTATGAACATAAGCCAGCTTAGCCCTTCTATTTGATATGGCCGTAATTTACCTGCGAAAAATTTATGGGGCTTTTCTTTTTTTATATTTACCAATTGTACCAGATGCTCTTTTATCTCTTTGGACTTTATGAGACTTAGCACATCAAGTTGGTATTTTTTTATACTATAAGTGTTGTCTTTGCTGCGTTGGTTTATCAATGATTCTCCCAAGGCAAACCACTCTTTTGGGAAAATAAACATTTCGCCGTTGTCGAGGAACATACGGTTATGGCCTTTTTTCATTTCCTTTACTATGGCAGCAAAGGGTATGGCTTGTTGACCAATTGTTATCAGCACATTGAGGTCAAACCAATCTATTTTATCGCTGATAGTATAGTCCAGAATAGGCGAGTCTGTGCTATAGACGTGGTCTAAGGCAGTTTCAATTTGGAAATGCTCAGAATGAAGGATCTCCTTGTGCTCTCTAAGCCAGTCTATTGCAGAAGGAAGATCCGTTTTTTTAAGACAAAAGAAGTTGATAGAAGTATTTTTTAAGTGGAGCTTTGCTAGCGCATTTACCCTATTGCCCTCCCATATTTGAGACCGTTTATATTTGGTAAATTTAGGTTCATTATCCTTCCAATCTAACTTAGAGTGAAACAACTTGTCTGCCCCATATTCAAATGTATCTTGGCCATAGCCCAAGAGTAGTTTAAAACCATAAATGCCTTTCTGCTGAGTTAATTTTAATAGCGGGGTTGCATTATCTTTTTTTGACTCTATTGTAAAACCTTGAGCGAATACGGGTGCTGTTTCCAGCAATGGTTGTACAAATTTTGTATAATAAATACGCTCATTTTCGGGTTTGACATGCACGTATTTTTTATTGATAAAGACTGCCAGTTTACTTCCATCCACAAAATCATAAAATTTGTATAGACTTCCGTTCACAATCATACGAGCAGGATATTGTGAGAGCAAAAGTGCTCCTAGTTTCATATAAGGGATACGCTCATCTTCATGTTTTATGGTTATGAAATATGAGGTTCCATTCTCATTGCGTCTGAAATGGAAGAGTACTTTGGTAAAATCATTTTTAATACGTACGCGGAATGCCGCAGGATTAATGTTATCTGCTACATAAATACTTTTGCTCTCTAGAGGTATGTAACTAAGCCATTTTATTATGGCTTTTTCTATGTACGGTCTTATTTGTGTTTTGAAGAGTTCTTTGTCAAAGTGCTTATGAAAATATTCTTTGGGTCTAATTTTTTGTTTAGGCGAGAATTCTCGAATGATGTTTTCTACCATAAGTGCATCTAACGCTGCTACTTGTTGTAGCTCTAGTGGGCTTAATCTAGTGTAATAAGATGCGTTCCCAGAAAAAACTTTTTGGTAGGTTAATGACAGTGTGTCTTTGGAGGTATATGCCACCACGTGTGGATGCACGAGCACCCCCAGTTGTGGATGCTTGTGTACGCTAAATATTAGCTTGTATTTAGACTCTTGTGGGACTTTCATTTACAATTTCAGTGTGCAAAAAATAGAGCAATATAACTGCGTGCAGTGAGGTCTGAAAATTAAATGTCAAGGTACTTGGTTTCTAAAAGTTCTAGAAGCTGATCTGGCTTGGATCTTCTCCAGTTTACATCGTTTAGCCATCCTCCAAAGTTAAGGGAGTGCTGCAGGTTGTAGTTTTCTAGCTCATCTATAACGTGAGACAATGCGTTTATTACGTATATGCCTCCTTCTATATCTTCTTTCCACTCCTGATAATAGTCATCTATATCTGCGTGAAAGTTGATTACATTTTCAAATATTAGAGCAAAATTTTGAATTCCACAATCTACAAGATGATCGATTAATTCTCCTTTGAGCTGCATAATATCATTGTTTATAGCGTCATTCCACTCTCCTATGAACTCAATGACACAAAACTGCTGCTCGTAGTCGGTGTAGAGTAATTTATAGAATAGTGTTTCGCTTCCGAAGTTATCCCATTGGGGATGCAGTAGGTAATTGTATACTTTATTGGTATAATGAAATTCAGAGGATACTTCTTTGTAATTTACGGCATTTGGATCTTCTTGGGAGTTGTATATGTCCCGCCATAAGAAAAAGGGTTCTATACTATGCATCTAGGTTTATGTCAGTCTCATCTACTAGGTAAAGTGGGCGGTTCTTTACATTATCGTTTATTCGACTGATGTATTCTCCGATCATACCAATTCCTAAGAGTTGAATACCTCCTAAAAATACAATGGTGACCATGAGAGAAGGCCATCCAGGCTCATATTCATTTAGAATAAAGCGAGCGTATAGCGTGTATAGGATTAAAAACAAACCCAACACAGCGCAGACAAAACCAGATATTGTAGCGAGACGCAGGGGCCAATTGGAAAATGATGTAATTGCGTCTAGCGCTAGATGGATCATCTTGCGGTAGGTATAGCCTGTTTCTCCCGCATTACGTCCTTTTCGTTCATAGGTAATGTATGTTTGCTTATAGCCTAGCCAAGCTATTTGTCCTCTGAGGTAGCGCTGTTTCTCTGGCATTCTTTTTAAGGCATCTACTACTTTTCGGTTCATAACTCTAAAATCACCGGTATCTACCGGTATTTCTACACTGGTTATTTTATTTAGAATATGATAAAAGGCTTTTGCGGTAGCCTTTTTGAGGAAAGACTCGTCTGCTCGTTTGGCTCGTTTGGCATATACAACGTCATATCCTTCCTGCATTTTCACTAGCATAGACGCGACCGCTTCTGGGGGGTCTTGTCCGTCGCTGTCTATGAGCAGTACCCTGTCTCCTTGGGCATGGTCTATTCCTGCAGATACCGCTACTTGATGACCAAAATTTCTACTGAGATTAATGTATTTTGCCTCTGTGGTGGCGTGGCAAATTTTCTTTACTATTTCCAAAGAATTGTCTGTACTACCATCATTCACAAAAATAAGTTCGAATGATTTCGTACACTTTGTTAGTTCTGAAATTAACGTTGCAGCGAATGCCTCTATTCCTTGCTCTTCATTGTATATGGGTAGTATTGCTGATAACATGTTGTGGTGCAAATTAAGGTATTTTAGGATGATGTAAAAGTATTAACAAATCTATAGAGCATAGTCTATAGATTGTACTGTCACTTGTTATTTGGTGCTTATTTGTAATCAAAAAAAGACAGGTATGGGAGACTGGGTATTTCTAAGACGGATATCCCCTTTGCTCGGCTGTACTTTTGTCAATATTTATGAGTGAGATATCAAAACGGATACACGTGATAGCGATAGGTGGAGCTATAATGCATAATCTAGCAATAGCCCTGAGTAATAGGAAATATAGCGTAACGGGTAGCGATGATGCTATTTATGATCCAGCAAAAGCGAATCTTGAGAAAGCAGGATTATATCCACAAGTGATAGGTTGGGATGCAGACCGAATTACTGCAGACATTGATTTCATTATAGTAGGGATGCACGCTCGTGCCAATAATCCAGAACTTTTAAGGGCACAAGAACTTGGTTTATCTATTTTATCATTTCCAGAATTTATTGCATTAGAGGCTAAGGAGAAGAAACGAATAGTAGTAGCGGGGAGCCATGGTAAAACCACAACCACGGCTATGATAATGCATGTATTAAGTAAATTAAATCGCGATTTTGACTATGTGGTGGGAAGTTCAATAGAAGGGTTTGAATTATCTGTAAAGTTATCTGAGGCTCCATTGATAGTTATAGAAGGAGATGAATACTTGACCTCACCACTAGACCTGCGGTCTAAGTTTTTATGGTACAAACCACATGTATCCATTATTACAGGTATAGCTTATGACCACATTAATGTTTTCCCTACCTGGGAGTCGTATGTAGATACGTTCAAAGCATTTATAGAAACACATTTGAATAATACTAAATACTTTTGGTATGCAGGGGATGAGACGCTAAGAGGTCTTAGCCAAGGTACAGACGTGACTAATGAACCATACGATACGCCTAACTACATTTCAGATAAGTCTGGCACGCAACTGACTGTTGGAGGGGTTCAATATACTCTGAACATAGTCGGGAAGCATAATCTCGAAAATCTGCGAGCTGCTGAGTTGGTGTGCAAAGAAATAGGGATAAGCGAGGAAGAATTTTATAACGCTGCGGCTGATTTTAGTGGTGCGGGTCGCAGAATGGAAAAAATTGCAGAAAACAGCAAACAGGTAGTTTACAGAGATTTTGCCCATTCACCAAGTAAACTCAAAGCTACAACTGCTGCTATTAAAGAGACGTATGAAGGGGATTTATTGGCGGTATTTGAGTTGCATACCTTCAGTAGTCTTACCAAGGATTTTTTGCCATTATATGAGGACAGTATGACTCCGGCTGACCAGGCTGTTGTGTTTTTTAGTGAAGGAGTTTTTGAGCATAAAAAAATGCCTGTACTCAGCGCAGAATATGTTGCAGAGTGTTTTGGAGATGTAACGATTATTACAGACAAAGAGGAGCTTGAAGCACTGGTGCGCAAGAGATACGTTGCGGGATCAAATGTGCTATTAATGAGTTCTGGCACCTTCTCAGGAGCGACACTCAGTTGGGATTAGAGTCTCTTCACCTTCAGCTGTAAGATAAAACTACTCAGTGGTGTTCGCTCCAGAACAATGGGCTTAATGGCACAAAGGTTGTCCTTAAATTTTACGATCACTATTATTTTTTCATCTACAACGAGACTCTGGGTAGTTGCATCCCATTTGCTAAAAACATTGTATAATTCGTCTATTGAATTGAATTCTAAATTATTGGAGTTGAAGTAATTTATTTCATCAAGGCTTCTGACGGTATCGACGTAGACGGTGCTTGTCACTCTATTAATAATTAATCCTTGGTAGATTCCATAGTCTTGGTTTACCGTGGCGACGTATGGTGAGTTTGCG
>CAJXIQ010000035.1 GCA_913054375.1 uncultured Bacteroidota bacterium | reverse complement strand
CGTCTAGTACTTCTGACCATGTTGGTGTAGCGGCACTACCATTTTGGGTTGCCCATACGCCAAACTCGGTACCTACAACAATAATATCCGGATCATCAGCGCTTATGATGGCGTGGTAAACTGGGAATCTTGGTAGATTTCCTTGCACACTGCTCCAAGTTGGAGATGCACTCAATGCATCTTCAGAAACATACACAAAATTGGTATTATTATAGTTTCCGGCGGTTAGCACAACTCTGTTAGGATTGTTTCTGTCAATGGCAACTGACGTTACTGTTCTGTTCCCTAGGTTCAAGTTGTTATTGATTTGTGTGGTTACTATGTTCGATGCTATTGCATTAGTAGCTACTAGAACTGTAGTATCAAATGATGCCTCTAAAAGGCTGTCAATTCGATATAGCCTACCTCCTGTTGTTGCTACAAAAAGCGATTTACCGTCTCTTGTTGGTTCCATGTAGTGAACACTGCGTATGTCCGATATTCTAAACCATCTAACGGCTCCAAAGTCTTTTGGATTTGCTCCATCATGTGGTTTCCCTAAAGCATTGTTACAAACCCACACACCGTCATTAGCAGCGAAATATAATTTTGCGTTTATAGATGAGTCAGTTTCAACGGTTCTGGGTAGAGAATCCAATGCTCCAATCACCTCTGGGTTTTCCCACAAAGCCAATGCGTTGTTAAAATATCCAGTAGGACGACTAGCGCTTGCGTGCGATGCTCTTATACGATTGTCCCAAATTGACTCAAAAGCTCCTCCACCAGTTACAGAACGTCGTAGATTACCATATTGGCTCTCTCCAAACATAAAGCTACCATCGTATTTACTGATCGCAGTTTGAAAACCATCTCCACCAATTACATCCTCTGCAATCTGACGTGGGAAGGATTCTCCCCTCAATAACATGGTATTGTTATCTTGAGTACCACCCAGTAGTCTACCATTTACATCCGCATCTACAGCATAAAACTGCGTCGTCGACAAGTTGGTGCTTATGTCTCTGTACCTATCTAATGTTTCATTTGTAGTACGTGATATTCCTCCATCTGTACAGATGTACATAACTGGATCTTCCTCTTCGCTAGGGTTATAAAATTTAATCAAGTGCTTATCCGAGTGTATTCCAAATGGGTTAGTTGGTGAGTTAAACCTATTTCCTACAATCTTAGGACCGTCTTGTAAAGACCATTCTGAGAAATCAATACCGCCTATAAATACTCTGTCTTTATCTCGTGGATGAACTCCAATAGCAATATCATAATCACCTTGGGCTTGTAAACCAATGATCGTAAATGGCGCGTAGAATTGGCTAATCCTATCTACCTCTTCTGTAAAAGTTACCCCCGCATCAGTAGATCGGAACAAACCAGACAATGCACCATTGTAAGTGACGCCGTCGAAAAGTTCTGAACCTACGGTCACTACATATGCATAGTTGGCATCAGACTCTGACCACCCTATTGCAGATCTAATACTGCTTCCTATGCTCGTTATGTTAGAATAAGATGCTCCCACATCTGGGGTAGTAGAACGCCACACCCCGTTTCCTATGCTCGCTAGAACGATACCATTCCCGTTAAACTGAATATCTCTACAAGTACCGCCTCTTACAAGGGTCCACGTTTCACCTGCATCTTTACTCACACGAAGACCATTTTGTGATCCAGCGTATATGAAATCTGTCTTGGGATCTACTTGAAGCGCATAGACGCTTCCAAATCCTAAAGTACTAGAAATCGAAGTGAATGTCTCTCCGTCGGTAGATTTAAAGATTCCCATACCACTGAAACCAGGGGTACCATTTTCGCCTCCAGAGGCAGACGTCAATCCAGCTTCACCCGTTCCGTAAAGAATATGACCTAATTTGTTCTGAGTCATACTTACAACTCCAAAATTGTCTTCTCCCAAGGTAAGGGGATACCATGATGCGCCTCCATTAGATGATTTGAAAACAGAACCAGAAACACCACCGGAGTATAGTACTTGTGGATTATCTTTATCAATAACTAGACATCTAGTTCTACCTCCTACGTTATCTGGGCCTCTAAATTCCCAGGTCAATGGCCAGTCTGCTTTGAACTGCACATTGCGTTGTGTTTTTATTTCTGCTTGTACCGCTTCTATATCAGCATCGGAAACTGTGCCAGTAACCTCATTTGCACGTATAGATTTTAAGTACTCGGCATAGCCTGCAATCCCCTCTTCAGCAACTACTCTTGGTGAGTAGGCTTTATCGCTTGTTGTAGCACTGTAATAATACACACCACTAAATGCGAATACAGATGCAAATGCAACAGATAGTAATTTCTTCTTGTTCATGTCTCTTTTTTACGTTAGTTCACAAATTTTAACACACAAATTTAATTTTTGATTTAATACTATCAAGCAATTGTTCAGCAAGTGCTACATTAAGTTGACCAATGAAACTTTTATTCGAATCAACGGCCAATTTCATAGGCAATATATATTGACGTAAAATATTGATTTTGAGCGGTGTACAGTATGTTGAGGTTGTTTAGGAAATAATCTAAACGGACACCCATTTTACAACTCTGAATATAATAAGAATGATTCCAGTTTATTGCTATGTGAATATCTGCATGTATGCCAGGAGAAACTGCAAGCTCATTAAATCCTTTTGTCCAACTTACTGGGCCATATATAGAGTCGCTATTGTGGATGGTTTCTTCGTTTTGCTGAATAATATCTGCACCTGATCCGTCTTCTCTATTGTGCTGATAGCTAATGTAATACGGTTTTATTATACCTAGGCTTGGCCCAGCAGATATGCCTCCTAAAATTTGAGGAGATAAACTGCTATTTGATCCGTTACTTAGTAACCTGTAGGCGGTATAACCGATTCTTAGGCTGGCTGCTGAGTTAATTTTAGCAAAAGTGTAGGCCTTAGGATTTACCGTATTGGGGTTTTGCATGTTGGTTTCTAACGGATGATTTATCGTTTGAATATCTGCAAATATTAATTGCTCTCCTTCGTGCATGTGGTGAGAATAACCAACTCCAAAACCATTTGTAGCTAAAATAAACTTGCCAGTATTTATATTTTTTTGAGCAATGACCGCTTGGGGCAAAATGTACACAAGAAGAAAGAGCAGAATGTAGCGGCTGAAACAACTTGGATGTAGATAACGAATGATCAATACAGGGTAAAAGTAGTGAAATTTTGCTCATTTTGCGGACCTAATGACGTCAACCATAAGTTACAAAGGAAACTTGAGTACCGAATGTACTCACCTAAAATCAAGTAAAACTATTGTCACCGATGCCCCAATTGATAACAATGGGAATGGGCAATCTTTTAGCCCAACAGATCTTGTAGCCACAGGATTGGCCGCGTGTATGATTACCGTAATGGGTATTAAAGCGGCGGCTAGTGATATCGCATTCAATTTGGTGCAAGCCAATGTACTGAAAATAATGAGTTCTAATCCGAGGAGAATAGCAGAAATAAAGGTGACTATCAGGGTAGAGGAAAGTTGGACAGAAAAGGAAAAACAGATTTTAGAAAAAACGGCTAGAGCATGTCCTATTGCTCAAAGCCTGCACCCCGACACAAAACAAGAAGTAATTTTTATTTATAAGTGAGAGAGAATAGTAGCAGAACGAATGTTCATATGAGACGAGGTATGAACAACTTTGCCCTCTTTGAGTATGATTACTTGGGGCGATGCGTGCTCCACGTTTAGTTCATCCGCAAGTAGTTGCGAGGTTTGCCTATTGGCTACCACGTCTATGAGCAATACATTTGCCTTATTGTCTATATCGTTTTGTTGACCGAGCACACGTTGTAGCGCCATAGAGCTAATACTGCATCTATTGCTATGCTTGAAAATAACAGTAGTGGTTGTGCTTTTTAAAAGCAAATCTGCATCTACTTTTTGAGTATAATTCCACACGGTTAACCTATGCTATGCACTTTGATGGGTTGCAATGAGCTTACCCCTGGACATGCATCTCTTGATCTGCATGAAGAGAAAAGAGCACTAATAATAAGTGCAAAAGCGAATATGCTTAATATTTGTTTAATGTTCATTTTGCTTTAGATATAATTGTAGGTTCATAGACATAACGCTTTCTGATCAACTTACAGTGCAAAGTAACAATATAATAGAGATTTTAGAAAACAAGAAGGCACAAAGCTTCATTCGGCGCAATATAAATGGTGAAATAGCGGTCTTGGCACTTGGGAATAGAGCAGAGACTAATTATAAAATTGCAGAATGCTTGCAATTGATCAAGATTTATAAGAAGGCGATAAAGAAACTTCCCCTGTTTTGGGACAATCTATTGGCTATAGATGAACGGTCTTATGCTCAATGTACTTCTGAGGCAGTAGCACGTTATAAAGCTTCTTTTTTGTCCGGGAATACACTCTTGGACCTTACTGGAGGGATAGGGGTAGATAGTCTTTTTCTAAGCAATAGTTTTACGGATGTGATTGCTGTAGAACATAACGAGAGCTTACATCATATCGCTTCTTATAACGTAGACAAGCTAGGTATACAAAATGTGTTAAGGATACAAAGTGATGCTTGTGCGTATTTGCAAAAGCATACGTCACTATCAGATTTAATTTATATAGATCCGGACAGAAGAAGCGAGTTTGGCAGATCTGTAGCCTTGGAACATTTAAGCCCAAATGTTTTAGAGCTACTACCGCTTTTAAAGAAAAGAGCAAAACAGGTCTATCTCAAATTATCTCCGCTTTTTGATTTGAAGGAGGTATATAGAAAGTTTAGCAACGTTGAATGTATATTCTTGATTGCTGAAAAAGCTGAGATAAAAGAGGTTGGGGTTTGGTTAGATTTTTCGTTAAGAGAGAATAAGTCTACCATACAACTCAAGGATGTCAGTTCTGACTTTGAGTATACCATTGAGGCAGCTATTCCAAAAAAGGAGAATGGGTATGTGGAGAAACCACAGAACTTACACTTGCCAGTAGCACTTGTATCAAAGAGCGCACATACACGAAATTTTCTAGAAGGCATAGACTACGTTAAGCACTCAGATTTTGAAATCTATTATTCCAATGAGAATCATATTGCTGGTTTCCGAAGCTTTAAAATTTTAGGAAGATCCCGTCTTGCAAAGAAAAAAGTGGCAAAGATGTTGGCAGATGCGGGTATACAGAAGTGTAATATTATCATAAAGGGATCAAACCAGAAAGCGGAGGATTGGCATAAGAAGCTGAAAACCAAAGATGGTGGTGATCTGTACTTAATTTTAATTCAGGACAGTACTACAGAAGCTGTTTTAGCACAGCTTATTTCTTGAGTTGAGCCTTGATATACGCTTCTAATGCGGCAACCATACTAGGATGGTCTGCAGTGGGCGCGGGTATGGTATTTACCAAGCCAGCATCCGTCAGTGCTTGATCGGTAGTTCTACCCCAACCCGCAATTGCTCTATCATTTTCTTGTGTAAACTCTGGAAAGTTGGCAAACAATGAAATAATGCCTTGTGGACTGAAGAATACAAGAATATCGTAGTACACACTGGCGAGTTCTGATAAATCAGAATTTACGGTGTTGTACATGATAGCTTCAGTATAGTTAATGTTCATTTCCTCCAAGTAATTGGGGATAGACTCATTGCGTATATTGCTACATGGAAAAAGATAGTCAAGTGATTTATGCTTTTTTAGTAATTCCAAAAAAGAAGCAGTGGTCCCTTTGCCTGTAAACATCTTGCGCTTACGTAGCTGTGTATATTTCTGTATGTAGAGTGAAACGCCTTCGTTGGTACAAAAATACTTCATAGTAGAAGGTATTTCCACCTTCATTTCTTCAACGATTCTAAAGAAATGATCTATTGCATTACGTGAGTTAAAAATAACTGCGTTGTGGTCTAGGATACGTAATTTTTGTTTACGCAGGTCTCTAGCGGGAACGGGTTTTACCTCAATAAACTGATGAAAATCAACTTTGACACCGTACTTCTCTGTGAGTACGTCATACACTGTTTTTTTGCTACCCGGATGGGGTTGCGATATAAGAATAGTTTTTACGCTCAAATTAAAACTCCTTAACTGTTGACAAAAAGTACTTTAGCAATAACCAACATCGGTACAATTTCGAAGGCGCAAAGGTATACAAAAACTGTCAGTATTGGATAGTTGAAGCTATTTTGTAAGAGGAGTATGGTTCCATATAGCCTCGCTAAGAAATATAGTAGAGCCAATGATATGGAGAAATAATACAAATTGCTATCCAGTCTAGCATAGAATACATCAATAAATAGACAAACACCTAGAACGAGGCAAAGCATCTGATTTAGACTGTAATGAAAATCTAAAATTTGAGATCCTAGTGCGGTTTTATGATGAATTCTGAAGAAAATAAAGTTACTTCCGAGTTTGAGTAGAAAGTACAAAGCAACGCACATAACAACCGGTAAAAAACTAGATGGTTGGTTGTGCGGGTATCCAAAATAATCTCCTAAGCTATAGGTGTAAATAAAAATTGCCGCGGTAAAACTACTTAGAAAAACAGATGTGATCCTGAAAAGGGCATTGCCAAGAAATTGCTCGCTTTGCCAATTGAAACGTTGCAATGGGATACTTGCCAAAAAACGAATAGATTCAAACCACCGTGCATTTGCCACATATAAAAGTGCTGTACAAAACAACAGCAAAAGCAGCAGAGCTTTGAGATGTGCTGGCACTGCATTACGCAAGACCAATTGTGCTATTAAAGTGCTGTTTAGCATTAGAGCAAAGGTGTTTCTTTTTTACTAAAAATAGTTGATTACCCCAAAGTGAAACTTTGCCGCACTCAGTTGTAGTGGGTTTCCTTGCTGCGAGCCTAAGGCATAGGCCAAGTTTAGTATTCCTTTCCCTACTTGTATATTGGCAGAAGCCCCAAAGCCGTAGGGTACGTCGTATATTAAACGTTCACTTTCAATTTTATTTTCTATAAATGCCGTATTGATAAAGAGACCTACATTACTATTCTCGCCTATCAAATACCTATATTCCAAAGTATAGGTAAGTGCCTTACTGGCAAAAAGCTCATTCTCATCAAACCCCTTCAAGGAAGAATAACCGCCAAAATTATAAAGTTCGTTGAAGAACAATTGACTGGCAAAGAGTCCATTAAAGGACAGTTGCTGCAGAAATGTTCCTTGCTCTTTTATGGGTATAAACCACGAAGCAGAAAATTTTATGTCTAACCGAGTGCTTTTCAGTTGAGCTGTATCGTATACGCTAATAAGCTGGCTGTTTTCAGCATTTGTAAATTTTACTTTGCGTATTTCTGTGTTCCTTATTATTTGCTTTTGCCCTATGGCTACGTCAGCCATTATTTTATAGCCTTTTCTCGGGTTTGGCAGGTAGTCAACGTCTTGTTGAAATGCAGCTATACCGTAGTTGTCTATACTATACGGATTATTCGTAGGGATACTTTTTGTACTGCGAATAGCCGACGTATCCGCATTGATTAAGTTACTGCTTATGTTCTGGTAGTATAGCTGAAAGTAGTTATTCCCTTGTTGCTGATAGCGAAGTGATATTTTACCCATTAGGTTTACAAAAAGGGTATCAAATTTGTTCAAATTAAATTCACTGGATACACCAAGTTTTGTATTGAACAGATAGGGATATGTGAACCCAACATCCAATTTTTGTGAATTTTGCAAGTAATTGCGCCAGTGCAACTCAAGCTGCTTGGCGCTTCTGAAAAGGTTATTAAGCTCTATATTGATTTCTCCAGTTATCAATAATTCATTTTCGGAACTATTATTACTATTGGGAGCCAGACCTACTACACCGTCTAGGCGGTCGGTTATGACGTCGTCTATATGTAACACTACCCGCACAGTTCCTTGAAAAAAAATCACTCTAGTGGCTCCTGTAAGTTTGATGAGAGGCAGATTACGTAATTTTTTGTCAATGGACATAATAGTACGTTCATCGTAGAGCATACCGGGTTCTAAATCCAAATATTTTGCCAAGTATTTTTTAGAAATGGTTGCAGCTCCATTGTATACGAGTGTATCGTATTCAAATTTTATGTAGGGGTCAAATTGAAGGGAGGTATACAGGGTGTCACCGGAGGTATAGTTGTTTTTTAGTTGGAGTTGAGCAAATGGATATCCGTTGTTTTCGTGTGTTAATATGAGTTGTTTTTGAAGCCTCTCAAAAGTGTTTAAATTCATGGAAATTTGCTGATTTTCTGGCAAATATTCGCTGCTAATATTGTGCTCAATAACATGAAGTATTTTGTATTTATGCCCACCATGAAGATTGGCCCAAACTGTATCTTCTCTAACAGAGATAGAATCAATACTTGCAGCAAAATAGCCTGCTTCTCTTAACCTAGTGATGTTGGTTTTCAGACGTAAGTTGGCCCCAAATGAATCGGCAACTTCCTGGTATGTCGTATCGTTATTTTTAATTGTAGCAAGCGTATAGTCTTGTGCGTAAGTACAAAGACTCACTACCATTAAGCTCCAAATAAAAATACCTTTGTACACGTTTACTTGCAAAGGTAAACGATATAACATATACCTAAATTATACTGTGGCAGGAATATACATACATATACCATTTTGCAAGAAGGCGTGCTTTTATTGCGACTTTCATTTTTCTGTTTCCTTTAAGAGTAAGGCTGACATTATTGAAAGCATTTTACTTGAGACCAAACGAAGACGAGAGTTCTTTGAAAAAGAAGAAATAATAGAGACGATTTATTTTGGAGGAGGTACGCCTAGTGTGCTCACCATGTCAGAAATAGACGAGATACTAGGTACTGTTTATGAGGTGTTCAATGTGTTGCCCGATGCAGAGGTGACCTTTGAGTGTAATCCGGATGATTTGTCTTTGGAGTACCTAAAAATGTTGAAATTAGTTGGTATCAATAGATTGAGTATTGGTATTCAAAGTTTTAATGAGAATCACCTTGTGTGGATGAACAGAAGCCATACTGCGTCTCAAAGTTTGCAATGTGTCCATGACGCTGCGTCTGTTGGTTTCAACAACATAACTATAGATTTAATTTATGGTGTACCACAGTTAGATAACCAGGAATGGAGAGATACGGTAAAACAAGCGCTTGCATTACCTATTAACCACTTATCTGCTTATAGTCTTACGATGGAGGAGAATACTCCGTATAAAAAACTGGTACAGCAGAAAAAATACAAGCAGCCTGACGAAGATCAATCTTCTATCCACTATGAGATACTTATACAGGAAATGAATTCTGCTAAATGGGAGCACTACGAGGTAAGTAACTTTTGTAAGCAGGGGAATAGTAGCAAGCACAATACAGGCTATTGGCAACAGAAAAAATACCTGGGTATTGGTCCATCGGCTCATAGTTTTGACTTGGAAAATAGAAGTTGGAATGTGAGTAATAATGCACAGTATCTGGAGAGAATAGCCAGCAATAAAAAAACCTTTGAGACAGAGTTGCTTACGTTGCAGGATCGACTTAATGAGACCCTGCTTACAGGCCTTAGAGCAAAGTGGGGCATTAATTTGGCAGAGTTAAAAGAAGATTATGCGTATGATATTTTAACACGTTACAAGGAGGAAATAGGCTACTGGCAGTCTACAAATTGGGCTAAATTGGAGGGTGATGTTCTCCGGCTTACCGATCAAGGTTTGCTTTTTGCTGATTATATTGCTAGTGAGCTTTTCGCTGATGAGGATTATTCGTCCCAGACATCGTCATAGTCCTTTGTGTTAGAGGTTTCTTCCTCTAAGGTGCCTTCGCCTTTTAGAGCTTTAATGAATTTCTTCTTTTCTTTTTTGGCCTCTTCTTTTACATTTTCTTTTACGGTGGACCGATCGTAGCGAATTTTTAATTGGTCTGGAGTACCTTCCATGATTATGTAGGCTGTAAGACCGCCATCTTTGTTTTGCTCTATACGTTTTTCTGCCTTGCGAGCAATCCAGTTTGCTTTTGTAGCAAGGAGTTCAGCCACACTTAAGCTCATACTGTATTGCATGTAGTTGCCAAATGTATGTGTTCCTTCTATCTCGAGATTTAGCGCATTGTTTTCTATGCGCATACGTGGGATAAAAATAGTTTGATCAAATATTTCAATCGTGTTCTTAAGTGTTTTGAATTTCACATTTTTCAGATCGTCTATTTTGGCAAAAGCGGATAATTCTGTTAATGGTTTATAGTCTAAAAGAGCCCCATTATCTATCACTGCATCGACCTTTGCATAGAGTTTTGGGAGAATGGGCACGTAGTTTTTATCTAAAATTATCTTGGCTATAATGCTTCCATGCAGTGTGCCTTGTAGGTTTTTATTCGTTATTTCTGTTTGCTCAAAATTATTAAACTGTTTGAAAAGTTCTGTTATGTTAATTCCTTGTAGATCAGAATTAATATCTACCAAGTGATTTTCGCCCCATTTTTTGATGGCAATGTTTGCTATGGTCTTTCCTTCCAACGCATCAATTTCACACTTTGGCATCCGGATAGAGCTTTTATTGGACAATAGTTGGCCGTGCATATTACTGGCTATGAAGTCATTAAACCTAAAATCAGTAAGCGTAGTTATTAGGGATAGTTCTATTGGGAGTAGCTCACCAACAACTTCAGGGCCGCTGGTCGTTGTAACTGATGCAGCACGGTATAGCTCATTTACAGTGAGGTTGTTTATCGCTAATTCGCCAACTAGCTTTGCCTTACTCTTTTTATTTAGAAGAGAAATATAGTTTTCGATATATCCTTTCAGCGTGCCAGTGGTGTTGTTATAGGAAAAACGGGCTGATTTTACCACCATCTTTTGATTGTCCGCGCTTATATTCAGATCTATATTTTTTATATCAATTTTGGGATCATTCAGCGTACCACTGAGGTTCTCCAGCGAGATACTTCCGGCATATCTCAGCGAATTTGGAACGGGTGTCCCTCGCTGTATATCGTATGTAAGAGCTAGTTTCCCGTCTACGCTTGCGATACCACTTTTTGCTTTAAATACAGAACTATCCATGAGTCCCAAAATAAAGGCAACATCTAGCTTGGCGTTACCATTCCACTGTATGGTCGGCCTCTCAAAATTAGCTACTTCTATATCGCCAGTAATAGTGTTGTTGATACTCGCTGCACTTTGGAGCTTACACGTTGCCGTAGCGTCACTTAGGTTGCCAACACTGGGCATGTTTAAGTTGCCAGTGGCGTCTACCCTGCTTAGTTTTAAGTCTTGCCCTTTTACACCTACGGTAGCATTCTTTAGGGCATAGTCAAAGCCAAGAGCAGGATTATTTATACCGTAGGTTTTACCTTTAAAAAAACCATTTATTACGACGTTCCCATCTAAGTTTATGTTATTGAGAGATGAGACAAAATGAGCAGGCAGGATACTGAAAAGCGACTGTGCCGTTGTATTTGCATTAGAAAATTGGATATCTACTGCAGAGGTTTTGCTATAGTCTATCGTTCCTTTTGCTTTTAATTTTACCTCTTGTATCTGTAGGTCGCTCGCGCCTATTTTTACAGTTTGTTCAGCTGGGTTTAGTGCAATTTTGGTATTTATTTTTAAGTCTTTTTCTACGATGTATTCTTCGCCGCCTGAGATGATGTCTGTTTCATTTAGTTTGGCAACAATAGAAAGGTTAGTGGTTTTATCGATATACTTTAGGGCGATAGTACTCAGTGGTGTGTAGGTGTTACATCTAAACTTGCTCGGTCTGTGTTCATATAAAATAGTGCAGTTGACTAGTTTCAGATCTTTTATTTCAAAACTGACTGCAGCATCATCCGCTTCAATTGGTCTCGTAATATCATAGTTAGTTCCGTAGTTTAGGTCTGCTATACGCAGTTTCCCACCTCTAAGGAGTACTTGGTCTATTACGTATTCTCCTTTGTAGAGTTTCCATACGTCTACAAATAAATTAAGCTCATCAGCGACAAGTAATTTTTCCTTGTAATATGGGGTGCTCTCGTCAATAGAAACCGTAGATAATTTAATGCCGAGATTAGGAAAGTCACGAATGCCAGAAATGGTAATTTCTTCTACAGCCACCTCTACAGCTAGCGTATTATTTATTTTCGAGATGAGTATTGGTTTAATATTTTTATGAAAGTAGAAGACAAAACTTGTTGCTCCCAGTACAAATAGAATAAGTAGAACTGCTGCTATTTTGATTGTTTTTTTCACGTGATACGTTTGACTGTTCAAAAGAAGTAATAAACATCCAATACGCTTAGTAAAACGAATCAACAATACACAATGGTATGTCCAATAGTGTATTGTTTCCTAAAACCGTAGGCAGCAGAAAAAGGGTAAATAAAAAAAGCCCCGCAAAAGCGAGGCTTGTAAAAGTGGGCAATGTTGGATTCGAACCAACGACCCCCTGCTTGTAAGGCAGGTGCTCTAAACCAACTGAGCTAATCGCCCTCTCTCCCTTAGAGGGCTGCAAATATAAATCGGGTTCCTCAAAAACAAAATAAAACTTTCAGTTTGCTGCCTTTTTATTTTTGGTTTTTATTTTTGATTTCAGTGGTAACACGCAAGGCATTGATGTACACCTTATATTTTGGAAAATGTAGAGGCTATGTAGCTAGAAAACATAGGGTAATCTGAAAGAATTCAGTAACACTTTGACCTTTAAAAAACGGGTCACTTTCCTATTGCAAGTTATGTTCGTGAATAGATTATTGGTAGATCTGAGGTAAGGAGCGCTTAGATGATGTAAACTTGCACTATGCGAGCATTGATACAGCGAGTTACTCAAGCGAAGGTTGAGATAATAGGCGAATCAGAATCTGAAATAGGTCAGGGTCTTGTAATGCTTTTGAGTATAGAAGATGAAGATAGCCAGGAAGATATCACGTGGCTTGTGCAAAAAATATCTAAAATGCGAATTTTTAGTGACGCTTCGGGTAAGATGAATGCTAGCATCTTAGATCTTCAAAGAGAACTGCTGATTGTGAGCCAATTTACACTTCATGCGAGTACCAAAAAAGGGAATAGACCTTCCTTTATAAAGGCTGCTAGACCAGAAATAGCGATTCCGATTTATGAAAAGTTTGTGGCGCAATGCGAAGAGATTTTGCTAGTCAAAACGGGTCGTTTTGGTGCAGATATGAGAGTGTCATTGGTAAATGATGGCCCTGTTACTATCTGGCTAGATAGCAAAACTAGAGAGTAAAATTACGCTTCATCCCTTTTATCTGCTCCCCAAAGTAGTTTATTGCGTATGGTATCCATATACGTGGTACCTTGGGGTTGGATCATAATAAAATCAAAGTATGCACGTCTAATCGTAAGCTTAGTATTGCTAGGAACAACAAATGATCGTGAATCTAGTGTTATAAGTACTGTGTCTGCTCGTGCACTTGTTTCAATTTCTAACACATGCGTATCGGGTATTACTGCGGGACGTACCGTAAGGTTGTGTGCCGCTATCGGCGTGATTACGAATGACTTACTTCCTGGGAATATGAGTGGTCCACCACAGCTAAGGGAGTACCCAGACGATCCTGTTGGTGTGCCAATTATTAATCCATCTGCCCAGTAATTATTCAAAAACGATCCGTTCAAGTTTGTCTTCACAGTGATCATCGCGGATGTATCGCGTTTTTGAACTACAAAGTCATTAAGCGCATACGGAAACGTGTTTATCTCGGGGATGTCACATTCAATATGAATAAGCGTACGCTTCTCCAGATTGATTTTCCCTTGCTTCAGCGCGATAATGGCATCTTCCACCTCATCCATTTTGATGTTCGCCAAAAAACCCAATCTACCTAAGTTGACACCCATTACAGGCAAGCCAGAATCTTTTACTAGAGAAAGGGTATCCAGTGCAGTTCCGTCTCCGCCCAGGCTTATCAGGCAAGTGAAATTCTCTAGTGTGAGTTGTAGGTCTTCAAAAGAGTGGCAGGTAATACCATACGTTTCTTCCAAGAAGGTTCCGTAGTCCTTACTTACTTCATAATCAATGTTATGGTTAGTAAGTATTGTTGTGAAGTTTTGATAAAAAGCTTTAAAATTTGTTGTTTTAATTGGTCTGCCGTAAAGTGCTACTTTCATGTTAGATTGCTTTTTTAAAGTGTACAAATAAACCTCCTTCTCCCAAACTATTTAAACTATATTCCAATCGCAGTAAACGGTCGTTGTAGAATAACGTGTTTAGCCCTACTCCAACAGAGTAGATGGGTTGTTGATTGAGGTGATTGCTGCGGTGGTATTGGTTAGCGGTGGCATAGCCGCCGTCTATGTAACCCTCGGCATAGATATTAACCGGAAGTTTCTGGTAATTGTCTATTGGTATACTAGTTAGAATTAATTCGGTGTTAAGTAAGTGATAGCGTAGTGCAGCATTGGTTTTCCAGCCCAGTGTGCCGTCCACTACATAGTGTTCGTACCCTCGGACTACTTCGCTATATCCCAAAATTTTACGATCAGAATAGGGTGCATTTTGGTTGGTATTGTATTCAAAATATACCGAAAGAGCAGAAGACCATCTGCTGGATAATTTATCAAATTGTTGCAAACGTGTTTTTACAGACCCGTTGAACAGGTAATTTTGATTTTGCCATGTATTTACTCCGAAGGAAGCAGATCCATACTTACCTTCCGTAGGGAAATAGATGTTATTCTGGTTAGTATATTCAATTTTAAAATAGAGTCCGTATTTTCTTTGAAATCGTTGATTATTAATGAAGTAATCATTTATTGGGACAGAAGAATCTAGCTGTCCGTGCTCGAAATGTGCGCCGTAGTATACGGATGTGAATGGCGTAATTCGTTTGGTCAACTCTACTTTCGCTTCAGTAGTGCTAATTAAGTTGTTTTGCCCATTTTTAAAAAATTGGAGACTATCGTTTCTGGTCTCATACCAAACTTCATTTTGCGATGCGTATTTGATCAATGCATTTAATCCCCATTGCGTGTTGCGAGATAAGAAAGGGATGCGATATTCGAGACCTACATTGGTATTATACCCGGCTTTTACATGTGTTTTTAAGGTCTGATTTCTGCCGAAAAGGTTATAATTGAATACATATAAACCATAATTGGTACGTGCTGGATCAAAGTCTAGATTGCCCCACACATTGAAGTTCCTGTCACTAAATTCTACAAAGGGGATTGGCCAAACATACCATTTTTCGATTACTACAACCGCTATGTTAAACGTAGTTTTTTTGTTGTATTCACTTAGGCTATATTTAATTTCTACTTGGTTAAATAGATTTAGATTGAGTAACCGGTTGGTTGATGTTTTTAGGAGTTTATCAATCTGGTTTTCAGGATAGACAGAGTCTACCTCTACGAGCATTTCGCGAAGTATTACAAAGTTTTTGGTACGTTCATTTCCGGAAATAGAAATTTGGTGTACTGGATGGGATGCTGCAAAAAGGTGAGAAGCGAAGAAAAAAATAAAGCCAAATATGGATGATCTATACGTCAATGAATTTCATAAATGATTGAAAACGATGTTCTACGTTTTCTTTGTAATCGTCATCCCCAAAAGCAGCAATTACCTCATAACCATAGCGTTGTAGTCCGTTTATTATGCGTTCTGCGTTCTTAGTATTCAATTTTATACTTACTCGAATACGCCCACTTTCTTGTAAATTAGTGATCCAAAGACCTAAAATTTGAGATCCTTCTGCTTCTATTATTCGAGCAATTTCACTACTGCTGTATTGGTGAGGTGCCATTTCTGTGAGTAGGATCGACCCCTTTTGAGATACGGTGAGAGATTGAGCAAGTCCTTCTATTACAGCGGTTTTGGTAACCATACCAATCCACTGAAAGTTTTCATCTAAAACACAGCATGTGTTTGCTTTAGACTCATTAAACACGTGCAGCACGTCAATAAGGTGAGAGTTGAAATGAACACTAGTATGGCCATAGTCTACAATGCTTTTGATAGTATCATCGTTGCTATGTATGCACTCATCTAGTTGTACCTTGCCATAGGGTTTGTTGTCTCGAAGCACTGGCAGTTCGTAACACAAGTTGTCCATCATAATATTCATACACTCTTTTCGGGAAGAGTCCTCATTTACGGGCAGTATAGGCAATATGTAGTCAGCTACAATCATATGTATATAACAACCTAATGCGGTGGCTGTTTAGTGTGTTGCAAAGAAAAGCAAGATAGCCAATTATTTATCAATGTAAGTCCCTGAGGTGTCAAAATAGCTTCTGGATGAAATTGAACAGCCCATATAGGTAAGGCTTTGTGGGCAATGGCCATCGGTTCGTTTTGCTCAGACCAAGCAATGGTATGCAGAGGAGTATGGTTCAAATTTGTGAGAACCAAGGAATGATACCTACAAACATCC
>CAJXIQ010000034.1 GCA_913054375.1 uncultured Bacteroidota bacterium | reverse complement strand
TAAATTAATTATTTTTGTAACATCTTTTGTTCATGTTAAAAAAAATATTTTTCACCAGTCTAATCGTAGTATCGACTCTACATTTATACGCTCAATCCGTTGATGCAGGAACCGACACCGTGATATGCTCTGGGCAAAGCACCCAATTAGGCGGTAACATTGTATCTTCGGGCACTCCGATAAGTATAAGTTGGACGTCTAATCCAACTGGTTTTACCTCATCTGATTCGACGCCTATCGTCTCACCAACGATAACTACCACCTACTTCTTGTCAGTGGTTTACCCGACGGGGATTTCAAAGGACACGGTAATTGTATTTGTACCGCAATTGATAGCCGATTTTGGCCAAAGTGCTGATACAGTGTGCTCTGGAACCAGCGTCTCTTTTTATGACTCTACACTAAATTTAAGCTCCTCTGCGACCTACGCCTGGGATTTTGGTACGCCCGGCAGCACTTCAACATTAAAAAATCCAAGTCATACGTTTAGCAATAGTACTCTGGGTTCTGCAGGAGTCGACCGTACGGTAACACTTACAGTAACAGACTCCGGGTGCACTTCTACCTACACGGACATTGTGCGTGTAAAGGGGCTACCTTCACCTGACCATTTTGATCTCTCTGCAATACTTAGTTCCTCACCATCCTACACGAATTGTGTTGGGGCGATGAATTACACATTAACCCTTGCCAACATTTCAACGACAGGTCCGAACAATAGTTCTTATTTCATTAATTGGGGCGATAGTAATGACACAACATTATCTGGGACTTCATTCGTTGCTAACAGCAGTATAAGCCATACCTATACAACACAAGGATACTTCTATTTGGATTATACCGTAACCGGCACCAACGGCTGTAAGGCTTCGACTACAGACACTATTTTTCATGGGAGCAACCCGGTTATTGGAATCAGTAGTCCAGGAAATACTTCGGGGTGTTCTCCGTACACGCTTTCATTTATGATGAACTACCGTGATACTTCTGGTGTTCCCAATTTGCCGGGCACCAAGTATACGATTACTTCTAACTATCCGGGATTTACGGATTCAGTGTATTATCACCCAGTTGTAGGGATGCCCGACAGTATTTTTACCTTCACATTTATAGAAAATTCGTGTGGGTACAATGCGAGTACTACGCTGCCAAACGGATTTTACGTTGAGATTATCGCCTCAAACCAGTGTGCATCAGCTTACGCAAGTGCCTACCCTATACATATTAGTACAGAAGTCGATGCAAGCTTTACCAACACGCCGAGCGATAAAATTTGTGAGGGGACGATTATGTCCTTTTTTGGTTCAGACTCCACCGGGGTCTCTATATCTGCTTCTCAACCAACTTCAGGATGTAATTCGCAACTGAAAAAATACTGGAAAATTTCGCCAATGACGGGCGTCAAAGTAATCTCAACGCATAGTATCAATTCATTCTTCTCGGCATTGGGTACCTTCCCTTATAATAGGGACTTGTTTTGGGGTAATAAAAACATAGACGTTCGTTTTGACTCTGCAGGAACATACACTATTAAATATTTTTTGAGCAACAACTGTGGATTAGACTCTTTTGAAAAAACCATCTGTGTTGCTCCTCAGCCCAATCCATCTTTTCAACTATCTGCAAGTTTTCTCTGTAATCCAGACAGCGTATCCCTGACCAACACATCTTCATCCGTTGCTTCCTGCGATAGTTCCTCTTATTTATGGGATATCTCCTTATTAGCGAATAACTGCTCTTCTTCCGTTCCCAATTGGACGTTCATAGACAGTACAACTGCCACATCACAAAATCCTGCATTGCTTTTTATGAGCTCTGGGCTGTACGCCGTCACCTTGTACGATAGCGGCTATTGCGGTATAGACTCCATCACACTGATAGATACGGTAGCCCGTAAACCGGAAATATCATTCACTATTGGCCCAGACTCCCTTTGTGCGAGTCGCCCATTGACTGTAAGCACCTTAACTGTCAGAAACTGCTACGACCCCAATGCTACCTATCAATGGACATATACTGGTGGGACTGTAGCCTTTCCAAATCAAGAAAATCCAGGCAATTTCAGTACTGACTCGGTTGGACTATTTGTGGTTTCACTTACCGTAACCAATCGATGCTCAGATACCACAGTTTACGATACAATCCGTATCCTAGCCAATCCTATTATCACCTTTGCAAGCCCTACAGAAGTATGTTTGGATGGTGATACATTTACGTTATCTTCTGCATCTCCAGCAGGTGGAACGTATTACTCGTTGGCCTCCGCATCGAGTATAATTGGCAATGTTTTTTACCCTTCAATAGCAGGAGCTGATACCCATACGGTTTATTACTCTTACACAGATTCCTTAGCATGTTCTACTACTGACTCTACCACCGTAATTGTCCATCCATTACCCGAACCTCAAGCAGGCAGGGATACCATTATATGTCTAAATGATACAATTAATTTATATCCAAATATAGAACTCAACCATACGTATTCGTGGTTCACAAACGGAGCATTTTTATCAAATCAAACGAATATAGCTGTATCGCCATCCGCTACAACTTCATACATTCTTTTGGATTCGAATAATTTAACAGGCTGTACCAACTACGATACGGTGCGAGTGTCTGTACAAACTCTACCTCCAGCAAATGCTGGTATTGATTCTTCTATTTGTCTCAATGATACGATTCAATTGGGTACTTTTCTCGCAGGATATAACTACTCCTGGTCGAGTAGCCCAACGGGTTTAAATAGTACTGCGATGCAACCCATAGTATCACCTAATGCCACTACCACTTATTATCTCGAAGTAAACTTATCCTTTAAGTGCTACAATTTTGACACCGTAACAGTAGTTGTAGATACGCTTCCTTCTGGTATAGTAGGTACCCCAAGTACTATTTGTGCTAATGACAGTATACAGCTAGGCGCCACTGGCATTACCGGAAATTCATACTCATGGACCAGTAACCCATCGTTCTTTACAGATTCTAGTGGTAATCCTACAGTAGCTCCGTTACAAACTACTACTTTTTATCTAACTGAAACTATTGATGCTACAGGTTGTAAATCACAGGATAGTATATTAATTACCGTAAATCAATTGCCTATTTTACTAGCAACAGATACGGGGATATGTTTCTCGGATACGGCTACGCTTTCTGTCAGCCCGAGCAATTTAGTGAGCTACTCATGGGCCCCAACTACAGGATTATCCAACGCTACAGGTGCTACAACATTGGCTTATTCGTTACTATCTGTAAATTATGTAGTTACAGGTACCGATATAAATGGATGTATCGGTGTAGATTCAGCGATAGTGACTGTATTTGATCTACCAAACACCCTATTCAGTATTGATACCGGAAGTTGTGGTGACATTAACATACGCGTAGATAACAATACCGATACCAATAGTGTATATGGCCACGATTACCTCTGGACGGTAGCTCCTAACACAGGCGTTGTATTGGACGATACCTTATACTCGCCAGGTATTTACTTCCCACTAAATACCACAACTGCTGCTATCCCTTATAAAGTCGCATTGAAAAGTACTTCCATAAACGGTTGTGTGGATTTGGATACTCAAACCACAGTGGTTTATCCTAAGCCGTTAGCCAACTTCTCCTTTGCACTGCCCGATAGCTGTAGCCCAGATAGTGCCTTCTTTACCAATACCTCTAACCCATACAATACAGAGGCAATTACAACCATGAACTTCGCATGGGACTTTGGTTCTACACTACAAGACCCTACTCAACTATACACTAACTCAGGTATTGTAGATAGCGTATACACGATAACATTGGATGTAGAGACTATGCACGGATGTAGAGATACATTTGTAGACTCTCTTACCATACACCCCGATGCTAGAGCAACCATAAACCCAGCATTTACCGCAGGTTGCGCTCCGCTAACCATCAACTCTGCTCTAATAAACCTAACCCAGTATCCACTTGCCAACGATACCTATAGCTGGACCATATTTGGTGCAGATTCTACTACCGCAGTAAGCAACTTCACCGGAACTGGTTTTACCGATTACACCATCAGTGCTGATGCAGATACCGTATATGTTCGCTTGATTACAAGCAATAACTATGGATGTAAAGAAGATACGATCGTACAGCGTTTTACTACCATTCAAGATCCAGATGCTGATTTCTTATTGTCGGATACCACGGGATGCGGCAACAACCTCATCACTTTAACTGATGCTTCTACACCAACTTCTGGATTAACCCACAATTGGAATTTTGGTGATGGAGACACCAGTATACAACAGAATCCAGCACACAACTTTACCAATACATCCAACACGCAAGATTCTACCTACAACATCACTCTAATAGTAAAAGCTAGTACATCTGGCTGTTCAGACACGATTGTAAAACAATTCGAAGCATTTGCTAAACCTGCATCCAACTTTGGTGCCGCAGAAGTCTGCGAATTTAAGACTACTCAGTTTACAGACTCTTCCATTGCCGGCGGAGTACCCCTTGTGACGTGGGATTGGGACTTTGACAATGGGGCAAATAGTACAGTACAGAATCCAACGCTCACTTATGGTCAAAACGGCAATTATGCTGTGAAGTTGGTTATTCTCAACGGAAACGGATGTACCGATTCTATCACAAAGAATATTGAATCATACCCGGTACCTTTGCTTGCATTTACGCACGATACCTTAGTATGTAAAAATGATTCAATTCAAATGAGCAACTCTACTACTGGTGCTAATCAATATGACTGGAACTTTGGGAACGGTCTGACAGATACGCGAATAAATCCAAATAGTCTCTATACTAACATTGGGATATACTCCATTCGATTACAGGCAACCAGTGCCAAAGGGTGCTTTGATTCATTACGAAGTACCATACGGGTCATAGAGGCTCCTCAAGCATCATTTATACCTAGTTTGGATGAAGGGTGCGCCCCACTAGAAGTAACTTTCAACAATACCTCCATTGCAGAATTTGAAACGTATCAATGGGATTATGGTCAGGGGCAAACCAGTACGAATCGCATCGCAGACACGATTACCTACGAACAAGGTAGGCACGATACTACTTATTTTGTTCAATTGATTGTTTCGAATCAATGCCGTATCGATACGTTCTCCGATTCTATCTTAGTACACCCTACACCAGTAGCTCTATTTGAGACAGACAGAGACATAGGATGTAGCCCATTGAATTTACTCCTCTCAAACAACCTAACTTACGGAGATCCAGACTCGCTTATTTGGAATTTTGGTGATGGATCAGCTCCATTTATAACTACTAAAAATACATTTGACGAGCCACTCTCGCATATATACACTACCAACAGATTGCCGTCAGATTACACGATTGAATATATTGCTAAAAATAAATGTGGAGCAGATACAGCCTACAAGACCATTACGGTATTTAAAACAGTGGAGGCCTTCTTCAATACAGATACCTTACGTGGATGCTTCCCGTTAACGGTTAACTTCACAAATTCATCTCGAGGTTATGTTGATTATGCCTGGGACTTCGGTGACGGGAATGTAAGTAACGTCAATAATCCATCACATACATTTACCCAAAGCGGGACATTTACCGTTAAAATATATGTGAGCGACAGTTGTTCCTACGATACTTTTGAGCGACAGATCTTAGTTTACCCTGCACCAAATGTGAGTTTTGACTTTATTAGAGATTCCATTTGTCAATATGACTCTATAAGCTTCCTAAGTACCTCCGCTAATGTTTCTGGGATATACTGGGAGTTTGGCGATGGGGATTCTAGTAGACTAACAGACCCAGTACATCAGTTTGACAGTAGTGGCACTTTCAGTGTACGTTATACCGCTTATTCTACGCTCAACAATTGTCCTGCAACGGTACTCCAAGATGTCAACATTCTTAAAAGGCCAAAAGCTACAATTACGGCAAATCCAACAGACGGTTGTGATCCGCTCCACGTAAATTTAAAAGGTGATAGCAGCTATAATTCATGGACATTTAGTACGGGCAACCTATCCATCCTAAATGAGCTTACGGAGACCTTTACATCCACAGGACCACACTGGGTAAAACTTACCTCTGAGTATGCCAACGGCTGTATAGATAGCACCTCCATAAACCTAGTAGTACATCCTAGACCGGATGCTAGCTTTACAAGCTCTATTGACAGCTCATGTACGTATCCTGTTACGGTAGACTACACCAATACCACAATAGGTGCATTAGGCTACAACTGGATTTTTGGGAATGGCAACAGAAGCACACAAACAAGTCCAAGCGAGACATTAACTACACCAAACACCTATAATGATACCTTAATTGCATCCAACCAATTTGGATGTAAGGATACAGCAACATCTCAGATCCAAATTTATGAAAAGCCAAACGCAAGTGGTCTCCTATCGCCCCTATCTGGCTGTGCCCCTCTAAACGTCAATTTTACAAACACCTCGCAAAATTCTTTAACGAGTAAGTGGTATTTTGGCAATGGCGACTCAAGCCTCCAAGACGATACAGACTATACCTACACGAATGTAGGAGGTTATCGTCCTTCTCTGGTTGTATATGGTAATGCTAATTGTACTGATACCTTTAAATTTGCCTCAGCCATAGACGTTCATCCCAATCCAATAGCAGATTTTGATTTTGATGCCATTAGCGTGACTACTACATTCACGAATTTAAGCAGCATAGCCGATTCTTATCTTTGGAAATTTGGTGACGGGGATACCTCTGCAATTGAAAATCCAGTACACAACTTTCCAGGTAACGGGATATTCAATACAACGCTAATAGCAAGCAATAACTTTGGATGTGTAGATTCCATAACCAAGAGAATTGAAATAATAGAACGGTATAACTTATTCGTATCCAACGCATTCTCTCCCGAGTTTGGTCTCCCAGAGGTTAGGACCTTTAAGCCTACTGGTGTAGGGCTTGCTACGTATACTATTTACATTTACGATACCTGGGGGAACCTTATTTGGGAATCAGATAAATTATCTAGAACAGAGCCTGCAGAAGGTTGGGATGGCAATGACATAAATGGCAACCCCTTACCCCAAGATACCTACGTTTGGAAAGTATCTGCGACATTTAAGAATGGTCGTATCTGGGAAGGCAAGGTCTATCCGAGTGGAAAAGTTAAACGATTTGGTACATTAACATTAATAAGATAATGAAAAGGAAGTTACAATTATTTACATCTATTTTGCTCCTAGCTACATTGGGGGCAAGTGCACAAGATCCTCTTTTCTCTTCTACCTTAGACAATCCCCTTTACTATAACCCAGCGACACCAGGTATAGTGAGAGGGCACGAGTACAGATTAAATTATCGCGAGCAGTGGCCAGGTCTGCCTGCAGCTATGCGGGCATTTAATTTCACATCAACGCATCAACTGCGCAATGCAGTTGGACTAGGATTTCTGGTAATGTCTAATATTGAAGGCGAGTCTATGTTGCGCACAGACAAAGTAGAAGCAACTATTGCTTTTCCTATCAAAATATCACGATTTCTAAAAGTAAGCGGGGGCCTAAACGCTGGCTTTGGGCAAAAAACCATCGATTGGACAAGCTTAGAATTTGACGATCAATACGACAAATATTATGGTAAGGTATACCCTACCAGTTTTTCTTTTCCGGGCTTTTCCCAGCGAACGTATGGAGATCTAAGTCTTGGAGTTGCAGCCAAAGGCGTACTCAATCGAGGCAGAAACGAACCCCAAGTATACGGGACTTTTGGTGTTGCCATGAAACATGTTACTGTATTTCCTGGAGCTAATTTTATCGGAAGTGATATCCCAGCAGTACCTCTAAAATATGTCATACATGGCAACGTATGGTTCCTAGATAAATCTCAGAAGCGAGGAATTGCTCCTAATTTTAACTTTGAAAGCCAATCCAGTATGACAACCCTCAATGTATCTACTCGCGTGGTTTTAAAACCTGTTTATTTTAACGTAGGCATACGAAACAGAAATTATAGGTTTAGCCCGGAACGCTTTGACAGTGTCATATTTGGATTTGGTTATACCAGTCCAATTGTAAACAATAACCTTTCGAGCATTGGGTATACCTATGACTTCACTACTTCAAAATTACTAGGAGGCACTTTTGGTTCTCATGAAATACACATGAGCTATAGTTTTGATATAGACGGAAGACGGCAATCAAGACGCTCTCGATCCAATAGAAACGACATACAATGCCCTATGGGTTTTGGGAGTTTCTAGCACTATTGTAGCCGATGGGTATGCTTGGAGCATATGCTCCAAGCACTTCAAAATAAAAAGCAGTATCGCACCATAACTTTCACGCTCGGTTAGCGTTTTCTATTTAATAATTACCCGGGATGGTATAGCTATTCATGGACTAAACAAGATAGACCATACCAAATAATAGGATGATGCTGTATGGAACCTTATCCAGCTTTAATCTAATTTTAAGTCCTATTTTGAAGTTTTAATCTAATATCCTTTTAAGCTTGATAATTTAAATTCGGCAGTACTTAAAAATGGTGTACAAATACGAACTGCTTATTTTATTATTATTATTTGGACTAATTAAAAATAGTATTTTATTTGCAGTATCGAAACAAAACAAAACACCTTAAATATGACTTACATACATAACATGTTATTTGCTTTTACAGTTTTATCTGTATTTACTCTTCAATCATGCAAAGATGATAGCACAGAAACAGCATTGCCAGGATTAGGATACACTATCCCAGCATCTTACAGTACCTTGGCTAACGTAAACTTTGATGGTCAAACACAACGTCTTAATCAGTTTCTTGAACTCAAAAATTATATGAAAACTGCTAACGTATCTGGAGTAGTTCTAAATGAAAATCGACTTCTTGCTATGTTTGAGAATAACTCTGCAGCAGCAGATTGGGCTGGGACATACCAAGACTCTAAGCAAATTAAAAATAAAACATTAGCGGCAGTGCAAGATGATTTCACCTCTCTTCTCAACAGTTTAGTTGCCTCGAGCAAGTCTACGACGGCTCATTCAGAAGGCACGGCTGGTGTCATTTCATCTAGTGATAATGCCAAGTCTTATTTGTTAAATGGAAATGGCGTAGACGAAGCTCAAATATTTGAAAAAAGCTTAATGGGGGCTTTCATCGCATACCAAATAAATGAGGTGTATACAGCTCCAGGAAAAATGGACGTAGATAATATAGCTGTAACAGAAGGTAAAGGGACAGCAATGGAACATCACTGGGATGAGGCTTTTGGTTACTTCGGAGTCCCGACTACTTTTCCTGAAACAAAGGATAATTTATTATTTTGGGGTTCTTACAGTGAGAAGCGAGATGCTCTGCTCTCTACCAATGACGAGATAATGACTGCTTACTTGAGTGGCAGAGCTGCAATCACAAACAAGGATCTTGTAAATAGAGATGCAAACATCATTAAGCTACGATCTGCCCTTGAAAAAGTATCCGCATCTTCAGCCATTCATTATTTAAATTCTTCAATTGCTAATTTCGATGATTGGGCACTGAAAGGTCATGCATTAGCAGAAGCAGTAGGTTTTATATACGCACTTCAGTTTAATGGAGATAAGAAAATATCAACAGATGAAGTCAATGAATTACTTGTGCTCATAGGCGGCAGTGCTTCACTAACAGACCTCAATTTTTATGGTGTAACAATAACTGACATTGAATCTGCCACAACACAATTATCTGCCCTATACGGATTGGATAGTGTAAAGGACGCGTTGTAGGAATGAAACAACATTTTAGCCGACATATACAAAACACCAAGGGAGTACTATTTATCGCTTCCTTTTTGTGTTTATTCAGTGCTAGCTGCACAGATGAGACATCTTCATCTCCAAGCTGCTTGAATGAGTATGATTTAAGTCCATTGCTAGCAAATTACGCAGACCAAGTTATTGCTCCACGCTATGCAGATTTTGAAAAAGAGTTTTCACAATTATATACTGGAGGAAGTGTCTTTTTAACCTCGCCTAGTATAGAGAATCTCCAATCTTTACGTAGTTCATTTATCTCTTCATATCAATCTTGGCAGTACGTGGCTCCCTTTGACTTTGGCCCAGCCGAAAAGCATTTTTTACTCAGCACTTTTAATAACTTTCCCCTCAACGAGGGAAAGGCCTATGCAGATGCAATAGAAAAAAATCTAAACTTTTCATCACCGGATGATTACAATAAAGGGCTTCCACTATTAGACTATTTCTTATACGGAATAGGTTCTACTGATCAAGCAATTATTGACTCATTTACCACTAACCCACTACTAGCAGAATACACACAAGCAGTACTCGATGATATGAAAGATAAACTCACCATTGTACTAGATGAATGGGGAGAGTATAGGAATACATTTATAGCAAATACGGGCACACAAGACGGAGAATCTCTGAGTTTACTGATCAATGCATTTAATAAAGACTACGAGTTTATAAAAAGAAATAAAGTAGGTGTATCTAGCGGGGTGCTATCTTTGGGATTCACTAATCCAAAGGAAATAGAAGCTTTTCACAGTGAGCTGTCTACACTTTTAATAAAAGAAGCTATTCAATCCTCTCGGTATCTTTTTAAAGGCAATACAACCAATGCGGATAACGGTGAAGGCATAGAAGAGGTACTACGTACGCTAAACGCCAAAAAAAATGGAATTAATCTAGCGGATGTTATTTTAGAACAATACCTAAAAATAGAAGATCATCTAGAACGGGTAAACGGTCCGCTTAGTCTGGCGGTAGATGACGACAAAGAAGATATAATCGATCTTTATAATAGTATGAGTGAACAGGTAATTTATATCAAAAGTGATCTTCCGAGCGTGCTGTGTGTGCCGATTACATATGTTGATAATCCGAGTGATTCTGACTAAAAACTGAGTGAAAGCAATTATCCAAGTTCTAAATCGGAGGAGAAGCATCACACCCCTAGTTACGTTTAGAATTACGTACGGACTGTTGCTCTTTTTTAGCTCCATTCGGTTTTGGTATCAAGGTTGGATTGATGCTCTATTTATAGACCCCACCTTCCACTTCAAATACTACGGTTTTCACTGGGTAAAAATGTGTCCTGATTATTTTATTACACCACTATTTTTCACAATGATCTTAGCCGCTTTATGCGTAGCACTCGGATTTTTTTACAGATATGCACTAAGTGTTTTTTTAGTGCTGTTCACGTATTTTGAATTAGTCGATGCAACCAATTACCTCAACCATCACTACCTCGTTATTTTATTTGGTCTGCTGTTATTATTTGCACCAGCTCACCGGTATTTTTCGTTAGATGTCAGGAGAGGATCGGTCTTGTCTACGGCACAAATACCCCGTTTCTACATTCTTGCAATCATTCTTCAAATAGCTATTGTATATACATATGCAGGCATTGCTAAGCTCAATAGCGATTGGCTTTTTGAGGCTATGCCCCTTCGGATTTGGATACTAGAGTATCAGCATATCCCAGTGGTTGGAGGTTTGCTTAGGTATACAACTACTGCTTTTATCTTTAGTTGGTTTGCAGCCTTTTATGATTGCACTATAATTTATTTCTTGCTGTTTTCTAAAACAAGAAAATGGGCCTATTTCACCGTTATTTTGTTTCATTTTCTGACGGCCTTATTTTTCAATATTGGCATTTTTCCATGGCTTATGATTTTAAGTAATCTTATTTTCTTGAGTGATTCATTTCATAACCGGTTGTATCGATTGAAAAAGAACATTGCATCTACGCCAAACAGCCTACCTGGTATTCGGTCAACAACAGTCATTATTATATGTATATTTTTCATCATTCAGCTGCTGGTTCCTTTGCGTCATCTAGCCTACTCTGGCAATACAATGGTGACTGAATTGGGCTACAGATTTGGCTGGCGAGTCATGCTTTTAGAGAAAGCAGGAATTGCCACATTTACGCTAAAAGATGAAGGTACAAAACGCTCTATGGAAATAGCCAATCGCGAGTACCTTACTGATTTTCAAGAGAAACAAATGGCCATTCAGCCTGATTTTATGTTGCAATTTGCAGCGCATATAGCCGAAAAGAATAGCCACATAGTAAAAAGTCCGTCTGTTTATGTAACGTCATTTATTGCACTAAATGGACGAGTGTCTCAGCCTTTCATTCAAGCAGACATAGACTTATTACAATTGGATGACGACTGGAGTGATAAACCTTGGATAACCTGTAGAAGTATACCATGAGGATAGGCATTCTAATTATATCAAGTTTGCTCTCGTTCATTGGATTTGCCCAAGCTACCTTGCAGGTAACGATTTTAGGAGTAGGTAATGCAGTAGGTTCATTCACAGTAGCTGAACAACGTGTGGCTATTTCTAGCGACACACTGAATTTGCAAAACTTACCTGTAGGAGACACCAAATACACTCTAGCTTTAGACAACTACGCAATAGCCTATGGCAAGATGCAATTGGTAACGGGACCAAACAGTTTGGTACTAACACCGCTAACAGAAGTTCAGCATTTAGGCCAAATCACCATAAATGGAAAAGTGCAAAGCCCCACGCTGGGAAACGTGAGAGGGACAGATATTTTTGCTGCTAAAAAGACAGAAGTAATACTCCCTGATTACAAAAGCGTCAATCTAGCCAATAGCAGTACCCGTTTGCTATTTAAGAGTATACCAAGGCTCAATATATGGGAAAACGATGCATCAGGCTTGCAGCTCAATCTTGGGGCAAGAGGCCTCAACCCAAATAGGACTAGTAATTTCAATACTCGTCAAAATGGATATGATATAAGTGCAGATGCACTTGGCTATCCAGAATCATATTACGTACCCCCTGCAGAAGCAGTCGCTCAGATAAACCTAGTACGTGGTGCCGCTGCTTTACAAAGCGGACCTCACTTTGGCGGTTTGCTTGACTATCGACTCAAAGAAAGGGAGGATAAGCCATTGGTTATAACGCAAAGTCTTAGTGCAGGATCATTTGGTTTTCTAAAGAGTTTTACAAGCATAGGCGGGCAATATAAAAAGTGGAAGTACTACAGTTTTTTTCAGAAAAAAGCAGGCAACGGCTTTCAGCCTAATGCACGTTTCAATCAAAATACGGCATATTTATCCGGCGTATACGATATTTCTAAATCCCTAAGTGTTAGTGCACAGTACACCCACATGAACTACTTAGCTCAGCAACCTGGCGGACTTACAGATGTTGAGTTTGCTGAAAATGCTTTTCAGAGCAAACGTACTCGTAATTGGTTCGCTGTAAATTGGAATCTATATGCTTTCTTACTAGATAAACAGTTTCGCAACGGAATGAAGCTAAATGCACGTCTTTTTGTACTAGATGCTGGCAGAAAATCTGTCGGAGATCTCAGCAGGCCCAACAGGCCAGATCCAAGTAGCAATAGGGACTTAATTTCTGGAGAGTTTAATAACTATGGCATTGAAGTCCGATTGCTTCAAAACTATACAATATCGGGAATGTCCAACACACTGCTAGCGGGTACACGACTATACCGAGGGGGTAATAAAAACCAACAAGGATTCGCAAACGCCAATTCTGATGCTAATTTTAATTTCTTGAATCCAATGAGTGTGGGAACTTCGAGCTATGAGCATCCAGGAGCCAATGAGGCTGTTTTTATTGAAAATATTTTTAGGCTCCCGTATGGATTTTCAATTATTCCTGGATTGAGGTATGAAGCCATACAAACTACAGCAAATGGGTTTTACAAAAACAGATTGGTGTCTGGGGGTCGACTAATTTTTGAAGATACCGTTTTGGTAAATCGTTCAGAGTTTAGGCACTTCCCCTTACTAGGCATTGGAGTTTCTAAAAAAATTAAAGCCTTGGAACTGCTTGGGAATATCACACAAAACTATCGCTCCATTAATTTCTCAGATATTACAGTAGTCAATCCAAATCTAAGGATAGATCCTAACCTAAGAGATGAATCAGGTTTTAATGCAGATCTGACACTACGAGGATATCTAGTTCCAAAAGCATTTTGGATGGATATAAGTTTGTTTTATCTGGGATACAACAACAGAATAGGAATAGCTGAAACAGTTGTAAATAGTAATGGAGCAAATCAACTTGTAGCCTACCGCACCAATATAGGAAAAGCGTATTCCGGGGGGTTAGAATCGTACATTAGACTCAGCATATTGGATGTACTCCAAGTGAAAAATACAGATTGGGGAGTAGACATTTTTATGAATTATAGTTTTATAAATGGTGAGTATACAGAGGGGCTGAGCTCATTTAAAGGAAATAAATTGGAGTATGTTATCCCTCATGTATTTAAGTCTGGAGTCACTGCAGAATACAATCACTTTAGCGTATCCTATCAATACAGCTATCAATCAGAGCAGTTTACAGATGCTAACAATAGTAGACAGGTGAGCGACGCTACACGTGGAGTGGTTCCTGAGTTTGGTTTGCATGATCTAACATTGAGCTATTCTAAAAAGAAGCTATCCGTTAAACTTACAGTAAGTAATCTTATGGATAGCACTTATTTTTCTCGAAGAGCTTTGAGCTATCCAGGGCCGGGTATTATTGCCGGAGAACCAAGAAGTTACTACCTCTCCCTAACGTATAAATTCTAGCATCAAACAATGTCAAAGCAGAGTATGGTGGTGGAGTTTCTTATACCACTATAATTTACACCAGAAGGGAAAAGAACGCGATTTCTTTTACCCATTATTTTGCATGCAAGAATCCGATATTACGTGATGGGTGTGCAGCCAAAATTCTGCTCTGTTATACTATGCAAAACGTAGATTGAACCCTGGGACACAAGGGTGCTTTATTCGGTACAGGCTTAGTCTCATTCAAAGCAAATAAAATACGCTAAAAGTAAGGAGAAATACAATTGTGTGCTTTACCTTCGGACCACGGTGCTTCATTCTATAAATGAATCCTAGCTTAGTATTTATCGGGAATAGCATCAGATTGAAACAATAAATTCCAACTTGCATAATCAAAAATAAATGAAAAAAATAACGTTAGTTTCATTGGCCATTTTGCCTCTTACATTCTTACATGCACAGACTTTTGTGGAGCAATTAGAAACACCTTTTGATGGAGTGTCTAATTCTTCCGTTGCATTCGCAGATATTGATGGAGATAAGGATATGGATGTCTTAATCACAGGAGACACCATAACAAAACTGTACTCGAATGATGCCGCAGGAAATTATTCTGAGGTAACAGAAACACCATTTATTGGAGTATCGAATTCATCAATTGCCTTTACAGATATTGATGGAGATAAGGATATGGATGTCTTAATCACCGGCTATTCTTCCATCTTAGGTCCCGTAACAAAACTGTATTCAAATGATGGGAAGGGTAGTTATATCGAGGTAGCAGAAACACCGTTTATTGGGGTTTCAAATTCATCGATTGCATTTGCAGATATCGATGGAGATAAGGATATGGATGTTTTGATCACCGGCAATTCTTTAAATTTAGGCCCGATAGCAAAACTGTATACAAATGACGGGAATGGCAGTTATGTCGAGGTATCAGAAACCCCATTTATTGGAGTTTTCGCATCGGCTATCGCATTTGCCGATATAGATGGAGATAACGATATGGATGTCTTGATTACTGGTGACACAGCTTCTGCTCCTAGCAGCATGAGATTCACGGGTATATCTAAATTATACATCAATGAAGGAATTGATGGATTTACTGAAGTATTAGAAACTCCCTTTGATGCCGTTACATTTTCTTCAATTGCATTCGCAGACATCGATGATGATAGTGATATCGATGTACTGATAACAGGATCCTTTTTATCGAAATTATATACTAATGACGGCAATGGAAATTATACTGAAGCCCGAGAAACTCCCTTTGATGGAGTTCGGTATTCTTCAGCTGCGTTTGCAGATATTGACGAAGATGGCGATATGGACGTATTAATCACCGGCAACGCATCAAAATCGGGTCACAACAGCTCTCCTATACCCATATCAAAATTATATATAAATGACGGGAAAGGCTTTTTTAACGAACTCGATAATAAGCCTTTTGATGGAGTATACTTCTCTTCAATTGCATTTGCAGATATGGATGGGGACATGGACTTAGACGTGATGATTACGGGTAGAGTCTCATTTTCTCAATCAATAACTAAATTATATTTTAATGATGCAATAAATACCAATTTTAGAGAAGAATTCGTGCATAATCGTGTGCAAGTTTCTCCTAATCCGGTGAGTGATAAGCTTACAATAGCGAATATTAGTGATATTAAACGTATTGTGATATATAACTCTGCTGGACAAATTATTGAAGAGTTAATGGTAAAAATGGATGAAATAAACCTAGACGTTTCTCGCTTGCCTAATGGAATTTATATACTTGAACTCCATGGTGAAGATATAACGAGACAGAAATTTTTGAAATAACTTATTCCATTATCATCAATACTACCTCTTAGGAAACTCTTTTTTTAATCCGACTTAATCCTTCCGGTGTGATTCCTAAATAGGAAGCAGTCATGTATTGCA
>CAJXIQ010000033.1 GCA_913054375.1 uncultured Bacteroidota bacterium | reverse complement strand
GCTTAATGAAGCTGCTATTGCGGGTAAAGAAGATCATATGTTAGGTTTGAAAGAAAACGTAATAGTTGGTCATTTGATCCCTGCAGGAACAGGACTTAGAGCATACGAAAACCTAGTTGTAGGTTCTCAAGAAGAATTCGACTTACTCAAAGCTGCAAAAGAAGAAGCTACGGCTAGCAGCCAAGAAGAAGTAGAAGCTTAATTAGAATAGACACTTAAGTCAATATATGGAGAGCGGCAAAGTAATTTGCCGCTCTTTTTTTATGGCTGTTTCCAAAAAAATAGTTTGCTTTGAACTATGTCAGATCAAAACAACGGAAACCAAATTGATATAGAGTTAAGCGAAGAGGTAGCAGACGGTATATATAGTAATTTGGCTATCATATCCCATTCTAACTCAGAGTTCGTAGTAGACTTTATACGTATGCTTCCTGGCGTGCCAAAGGCTAAGGTGAAAAGTAGAATTGTACTAAGCCCGCAACATGCCAAAAGGCTCAGAATGGCACTGACAGAAAATATTAATAAGTTTGAAGCAAGTTTTGGAGAAATAAAAATGCAGGACAGCGCTCCTCAGTTTCCGCCTATGAACTTTGGACCTGCGGGAGAGGCATAACTGCCTAGGGTTGTAGTTCTGCCAGCAACGGCTCAAAGTATGTTGTAAGGCGCGTATATTCTGGCTCTATCTCGTAGAGGCTTTTACTTATCTCTTTTGATCGTTGTAGTTGTTTTTCTACATCTATCTTTTCGGTACGGTAATAGACTTTAAACTCCTCTTTTGTGATTTCTCCAGCTATCACACCTTTGTGTAAGTTATCCAGTTGCTCGGTCAAGGATTTTTGTTCTTTCATGCTTTCTTCATGCTTTCTGATACTCCTCCTATAGATTTTTTGGTAGTTCTTGTACTTAGACAGGTTGTCGCCAAGTTCTTTGCTCATCATCTTTTTGTAATCATTCCTAAAGACACGTAAGGTAGTCTCAATGTGATCTGCTCTTAGTTTGAATAAAGGTGCATCCAGGTTAAGATTCACTTTGTTAGCATTTAATTGTGCTTGTAATTTTTCTACATACTTTATTTCTTCAGAGAATATTCTCCCGCAACTTGACAGGGTGATTAATAGTGAATAAGCTAACACAAATGCTGTCATTATTTTTAACGAATAGGAATTATATTTGAACATCGTGGCAAATAAAAGTACAAATAGTGTAAAAAAAATAAAGCGACTCATCTTTCTGAAAGATGTTTTCATTATAGCCTTGAGTGCATATGGTGGACCAAACATGCACTTGGCGTTGTATCAAAAAAGATTGGTAGAAGAAAAAGGGTATTTATCGAGTGATGAACTAATGGAGTATTTTTCATTGTGTCAGATGCTGCCAGGTCCATCTTCTACACAGACACTTATGAGTATTGGGTATCAATTTGGGGGGAGACTATTGGCCTTTCTTACACTTTTGGTCTGGGTATTGCCTGCTTTTATTCTACTTACCATATGTGCCATTTTTATTGGAGTATTTCAAGAGAAAGCTCTTGACTATTTGCGCTTTGTGCAACCCGTAGCCGTAGGATTTGTTATCGTAGCAGGTATTAAGATGATTAAGAAGTCTGTAAAAAATAGACAAGGTTATTGGCTTGCGACTATGGCGTTTATGGTAATGGCTTTTCTGAGGCATCCGTTGGATACATTGCTGAATGTAAATACCCCTTGGATGTTCCCAATTGTATTGATTTTAGCAGGTTTGTTTTCTTTCTTCGATTTTAAAGGACAAGTACAGAAATATGAGCCTATCAAAATTAAATTCCCTTGGAGGTCGCTTGTTTCATTCATTGTGATTTTCTTGGCTGCTGGTGTTTTGGGTAAGGTTAGTTCAAACCACTTGGTTATTTTATTTGAGAACTGTTATCGATTTGGTACATTGGTCTTCGGCGGAGGAAATGTGTTGATCCCGATGATGCTTGAGCAATTTGTGATGCATAGTGGTTATATGACTACGGAAGAGTTTTTGAATGGAGTAGGTCTTGTGCAGGCTATACCTGGCCCTATCTTTACTGTTGCTAGTTTTACAGGTGCTACTGCCATGAATGGCTTGGGTGTGTTGAATCAAATAGCTGGTAGTTTTGTAAGTACTCTGGGTATCTTCTTGCCTGGTGCTTTATTAATATTTTTTGTGTTTCCGATATGGAAAAGCATCAAAAAGCATCCTATTGTAGTGAAAGCATTACCTGGAGTAATTGCGGCTTCATGTGGTTTAGTTTTAGCAGCAGCATATCTTATGTTTTTACCTGTGGGTTTTAACTGGGTGGAAGATGGCAGCTTTTTCTATACTAATCTTGACTTAGACGGCGCATTCAATGGCGTACAGATTAGCATAGTAATTCTTTCTTCGATTTTGCTATTCAAAACCAATATAAAATCGCCGTGGTACATTGTAATAGCTATTCTTTTTGGAGTTTTAGTATAAAAAAAAGCCGCCTCTCGGCAGCTTTTTTGTGTGATTAAGCAAGGTTTTAAATCTTGGAAATTTTCCCAAAGTGGGCAGTCCCGTCGTGTAGAACTGCGCGTATAGTATACATACCTGTACTGAGCTCTCCCAAGTTAGCTATGTTGCCATACCCCGATAGAACTTCCTGTCCTGTTGCAGTGGTTATGCTATACCTTAGGGTTGAAGCAGGTAGCGTTACTTGTCCATGACTAGGATTTGGATATACGGAAAGTGTTTTACGGTTTATCGTTTCCACATTAGCTACTTTGGTCTTGCTAAAAAATACATTATCTACGTAAAGGGTGCTTTCACCTACAGGAGTAGAAGAAAGTATGAGTTGAGAAATATTAGCCCTAGTAGTAAGATCGGTAAAATCAGATAGAGCTAGATTAACGCTTACCCACTGTTCTTGTAATGGATTCTCTATTATAATTTCGTGCTCAGTATCGTCTCCACCTTCAAATGCATTGTCTGCTCCAAAGTCTACTAACTTTAGGTTAAAGGAAGAGCTATTTGGGGTCCAGATATGAAAATTTAAATAGTTCATTTCGGTAATGTCTATGGAGTTTTCTCCTGTAGCTTCTATTCCTACAAAATCAACGCTGCTATATTTTTTAGTAGGATTCCCATCTATTTCTACATCTGTAAGTACACCTTGAGACCACTCTGTCCTCCACGTAGTAATAGGTACATCGGTGTAAACTCCACTAAATAAGGAGATAACATCTGCAGCCGGTAGCGTAGGGTCTGGTGCTGCAGTCATAGGCTCTGCTAGAGGTGTGAAACCAGTAAGGCTGATATTATCAAAGTAACTTACCGTCTCTGCTGCACGTGCATTGAAATCCATGAATACTACAATCTGGTCATAAGTGAAGGCGGGCGTCCCCACTTGATCCTTGAAATTGAATGAAAGCTCTTCCCATTCATTTATCTTGGTATTCGCTACTTTTATTTCGGGCAATGCTCCGTTTCCCGGTCGTACTAGTTTTATGCCTACATCACTTATTACAGATTTATAGACCATTATTTTAATTACCGAAGACGCTGCAGACAAGGTAAATGAACCTATATCTGATCCATGCTGGGTTTCGCAACCTGCATATGGTTGGCCTGCTGCTCTTGCCGTAAATTTCGCTACGGTAGTACTTGTGTTTATTCCTGTTTGGAATGGATTGGTAATAATTTCCAATGTAGGATTGTCGTCGTTTTCAAAAGTAGTCCATGTCCAGTCTGCACCATTTCCACCAGATTCGAAATCTACCGGTAGGTTTTGAGCAAATGTGTACCCACTTATGAGCAGAGCTACTGTTATGAGTTGTATTTTTTTCATATTTTATTTAGTATAAAAAAAGGGTCCCAAGAATCTGGAACCCTTTGCAATAAAGTTATATAAATTACTGAACAATTATACGCTGGGTAAACACACCTTTTTCGGCATTTACTTTGATAAAGTATACACCTGCAGTAAGGTTTGTAATATCTACTCTTTGAGATAGAACAGCGTTATTCACCTGTTGTGAAACCATAGTTTGCCCATTAATGCTATGTATTTCAAAAGAGTTTATTATTCCACTCTTAGCAGATAAATCAAGATTGATCACCTTAGTGGCTGGATTAGGATATACCTTAAAGGTACTGAATACATTTTCCTTTACACTGTTGCCTTCAGGTTTGCTGAAGTAAAGATTATCTATGTACAATGTTACATCTCCACTAGGAAGAGCAGAAAAAATAATCTGAGAAATATTGGCAGTAGACGCAAGGCTTGTAAAATCTGCGAGTGCTATTTTATGATTTGTCCATGTTTCTGTAGCTGGCATTTCAAAAGCAATTTCGTGATCAGTGTCGTCTCCACCGTCAAATGCATTGTCTGCTCCAAAGTCTACTACTTTGATTCTATAGGTAGTTGCGTTAGGTGTCCATGCGTCAAAAGTAATATGTTCCATATTGCTTGCATCTATACTGTTGTCACCAGTTGCTTCTATACCTACAAAGTCTAACATAGTATATTTTTTTACATCGTTGCCATCTACTTGTACATCTTCCAATGTAGCTGCAGACCACTCTGTTCTCCAGGTATTAACGGATACATCAGTATATACTCCACTGAACAGAGAGATTACGTCTGCTTGATCAGCTGTAGGATCTGCTGCTGCTGTCATAGGCGCTGCTGCTGCAATTTCACCTTTACTGAAGAATACGTTATCTACATAAACTTTCGCACTGCCTGCAGGAATGGCAGAGAATATAAGTTGAGAGATTTTTGTTCTACCAGTAAGACCAATAAAGCTATCAAGAGCTATGTGGTAATTTACCCATGCACTTTTAGTAGGATTATTAAAAGCAATTTCGTGCTCAGAATTACCGCCTGGGCCAAAGTTTACTAGCTTAACTCTGAAAGTAGTTGCATTTGGAGTCCAAATATCTAAATTGATATGATCCATTCCGGTAATGTCTAATGCGTTAGCATCCAATGTTTCTATACCAACAAAGTCAAGCTGGTCATACAAGTGTACAGAATCGCCTGCTATACTTGTTGCACTAAAATTAGCCGCAGACCATCCTGTTCTCCATGTGTTTACATTTACATCTGTATATACATCACTAAACATAGATATTACACTTGTATCTTCATACATGGGTGCAGCAGCCCCCATAGAGGGATCCTGTGGTGGCAGATCATCGCAAGAAACACATGCATTAAAGCATACAGTATCTAATATCACATCTCCTGAGCGGGTAAGGTATCTGTTTACGTTATTACCTTCTGTTCTAGTACACGATAGGCCACTGGCAAATCGTTCTTGGTCATTCCAACCATCGACGGTGAACTTATAGTCTATACTGTCTTTTGCCACTGCTATGGTTACTTCCCATATTCCATCACTGTTCGCATCTGTCATAGGATTGCAACTACCGCACCATTCATTACCATTGGTTGTAAAGTTTCCATTGACAAATACTCCGTTGGCAGTAGATTTTCCGTAGTTCTTCATATCTACCTTGAAGGTGATATTTGTTTGTGCAAACCCTAAAAAGGTGCTTGTCATTAACATTAAAGTAAAGATTTTTTTCATTTTTTTTTCATTTAGTATGTCTCAAATGAAGCGAAAAAAACTTAAAGTAAAAAATACTATAAGTAATATTTTTGAGGAGCTGTGTATTCTTAAGGTAAAAAATACTATAAGTCGCTTTTTTTCTTAATTTTGGAAAACTTTCAGACCGATTACTTAATGAATAAAATGAACAAATATTTCCTCTCTGAGAACAATGTTCCATTTCAAGATTATTTTAATTTTGGTTTGTCTGTAGATTGTGTAGTCTTTGGTTACGTAGGAGAAGAAATTAAGGTTTTGTTGGTTCAGCGTGATGCTGAGCCTTTTTTAGGAAACTGGGCTCTCCCGGGAGATTTAGTTCCTTTAGATGAGGATTTGGCTGACTCTGCATCCAATGTTTTGCAGAATTTAACGGGTCTCGAAAATATTTTTATGGAGCAGTTCTATACGTTTGGGGCTGTAGACCGTCACCCAGCTGGTAGGGTAGCTACTGTAGGGTATTACTCCCTTGTTAAAAGTGACAACTACCATCCAATAGCATCTTCATGGGTAAAAGAGACTGAATGGTTTAGCATTAAAGATTTGCCAAAATTGGCTTTTGATCATGATCAAATTTTAGAGAAGGCAGTAAGTACGCTTAAAAGTAGAGTAAAATATAGGCCAGTTGGTTTTGAGTTACTACCAACTAAATTCACGTTACTTGAGTTACAAGCTTTGTACGAAGCGCTCCTTGATTATAAATTTGATAAGCCCAATTTCCGAAAGAAGATACTCAGCATGGACTTATTAGTGCAGTTAGATGAGGTGCAGGCCAATGTTTCGCACAGACCTGCTAAGTTATTTCAATTTGATGAGATGCGTTACATTGAACTGCGTAAAGAAGGTTTTGCATTTGATATTACGGTGAAAGGTTAATCGCAATAGCTCCGTCACCTTCAGCATACGTTAATAAACTGCACTTATTTCATGATAAATATTCAAGGTAAAAGTGCTTTCGTAACAGGTTCTAGTCGGGGAGTAGGTCAGCAGATAGCCATAGGATTGGTTCCTACTTTGTTGGGTCCTGATGGTGCAAATGGAGTTACATTCGAAGTTTTGGAGTTCCGCGATTAAAGAACTGTATGAAAGGCAGTTCTCTAGAACTTTAATGCTTCATTTTTGTCCCAAATTCCCCAATAAGCTCCTACATCTCCTTCGTCTCCGGTTTTCCACGACTCATCAAAAGAGGAAAAATAGAATAATTCTATTTCTTCATTTTTCGCCCATTGTTGAGCATTGGCGTAATATTTTAAGAAGTTGGTCATAGAGGCTTCAGAAGCTTCGAAAGCTCCACCCGAAGATGGCCACCCCGTTTCGGTGATAATTACTTTTTTGCCTTTGGCTGCTTTTACGGCTTGCTGGTACATTTCCTTCATGTACAGAAATGAGTAGTCTACATGACACCCTTCCCAGTAGGGATAGCAGTTTGCTAGTATCACATCGCATGCTTGGGCTAATGCAGGTCGTTCTGTGAATTCATAATAGGCATCTACATATCCTACAGGGGTTCCGGGTATTACCTGCTTTACGTGATTGATATAGTCGAGTAATTCTGCTTCTGAGAGTTCTTTTCTGTAAAGCACTTCGTTCCCTACGGCTGCAATATCCACATAACCCTGTTGGGTAAGGTTTACAAGACTTTCTATCTCTTTATCGTTCATTGCTAAGTCATCGCTTAGCCAAGCTCCAACGAGCGTTTTTATGCCGTATTCTTTTGCCAATGGTGGAATTAGTTCATTTCCTTCTGTACATGAGAAGGTACGTATCCATTTGGTATACGGTTTTAAGATTTCAAGCCGACGTCGTATTTGCGTTTCCGTAATTGGGTCGCCTGGTTTCTGCCCTTCTTCAAAAAGACTAAAACAAATACCGTGCATCCCATCTTTTAGGAGTTCTTTAGCAAGTTCTTGATAGTTATCTTGAGACTTGGTTAGCCCCTTAGCCGCAACTAGCGACATTAATTTTTCTTGACGTTTAGACATTGTTGTTCTTTTTGTTTTTTCGTAGTAATGTAAGTTGTTCAGAAACTTCCTTTGATCGTTCTTCAGTGAGGTCATATCCTTTCATAATGAGGATTGCTCCGATTACTCCTGCTATTGGTAATAGCGTATAGAATATTCTCATTCCAGTTACCGCTGATTGTGTTACACTATCTGCATCAAAACCAACTAACCATAATATCGTACCGCTCAAAAGAGCCGCTATTCCGAAACCAAATTTTACCATCCACCAATAGACTGCTCCTAGGACGCCCTCGCGGCGTTTCCCCGTGTTTAGTTCATCTAAGTCGCAAATATCTGCAGTCATAGACATCATTATGGTGAATAAACTTCCTATTCCAAAGGAGTGAAATGGCAAAGCATAGATGAATAAATAAGGCTTGCCTGGTACAAACAAGAACCAAAATAAGATGTATCCAATGATGGATATAGATTGTGCTATTAGAAAAGCTTTCTTTTTGCCATACTTTTTTGCCATCCAATTAATTATCGGGATAACCAAAAAGCTAGTGAATAGCGCGCCAACAGAGCCGTGAATCGCTGGCCAACTTCCTGCACTCGCCGGATCACTATTGAACATATAATGAACAATAATTAAAAAAGTGAAAGAAGCTATGATATTAAAGGAATTGAAGATTAGAAATGTAGCAAAAGCAATTTTTTTAAACTGCTTTATTTTGAACGCATCAAGGGCAGAAGTGAATATATTTACAACACTTTTACCTACGTAAGCGGGCGTTATGGGCAAAAAATCTTCTCTGTCAAGGGTAGATTTACTTTTAAGAAATATTGCGGGTATTATGGCAAATAGAGAACAGGGAATAGCGACCCAAACTGAGAGCTCTCTTACTCCTGAAGCGGCACCATTGGGAAACCAATCTGGGTTGTATAATATAACCCAAAACCAAGGTGCAATTACCCAAGCCCATTGTCCTATAAATTGAGAAATCGCCATTATATTGGTTCGTTCATGAAAATCTTCACTAATTTCATACCCCATAGCTACGTAAGGCACACTAAAAATGGTAAGGCCTAAATAGAACACAAGCGACCAAATCATAAAATACCAAAAATTATAGTCTAGACCATTTTCCTTATACAGTTGCCACATACAAATGAATGATATCCCCATTATAATGGAACCAATAAAGACATAATGTCTCCGTCTTCCCCACTTTGATCGGGTGTTATCTGAAATAAAGCCCATAATCGGATCGGTTATGGCATCAAATATTCTTGGAGCAAACTGAATAATTCCCCATAAAAGTGCAGCAAAACCTAAATCTTGAACCAATACAATAATGAACACACCAACGGAGGCAGGAAACATCTGATTGGCGAGCATTCCAAAGCCAAAGGCAATTTTTTGTCCCATTGGGACTTTTTGTTTCACTGTGGTATTTGATCTGCTCATATTATTTTCGGTTTAAGTTTTGGTTAGTTCTGAATCACGAGTGTTTGTATAGCTTGTGCTTCTATATTTATTGCTTTGTGGTTTCCGTTCAAATGTAGGATAAAGTTCTTAGGTGTTTTGCCTTCATTGAAAACTACTACGGCTATTGTGCCGTCTGGGTTTTGTACGGCTGTAGCTAGCAGGCTATTGTCTTCACTCTCTAATCCAATGCGTACAGCTCCAGGACGTATGAATTTGCTAAAATGTGCCATCGTGTAGTAGAGAGGCGTATAGTAAACTTCATCGGTTTCTACGTCTACCATTACAGGCGCTGCACACCAGTTTTTGAACCAGTTTGGTCCGCCTTGCTTATCAAGCACCATATTCCAATCTATCCACCCGTCTACCCAATTGTTGAAGCAGCCGATGATGTCTCTGGCATATCTGTTTACTGGAGCATATTTCGGGTGTAGATATTTGTCCTCATCACTTGCCCAATCCCAACCCCAGTCGGTTGCTTCTTTAGACCAGTACCATGCATCGTCCTTCCATTTTGGAACTTCAGAATCTACGCACCCCTCTGTTTCTATGAGATACTTAGCAGGAGCTTTGGTGTGTGCATAGTTTAATGCCTGCGGAAATACCTCGTAAGTACTCTCGTACCAGTGAATAGCCGTTCCTGCATAGTATTTGGCAGAAGCTTCATCTTTGTACATTTCGTCTACCCATTCTTGTATTCCTGCTCTGTTTTGATCGTAGCCTAGTATTTTGACATTGTGACCGTCTTTTTCCAGTTGTGGTCCCATGTAATCTCTTACAAAATCGGTCATTTCTTTGGGCGAAAAGTGCATACTCTCCCAGTTATTGCCATTTCCGTGGGGTTCGTTTACTACAGTAAATCCCCAAATATCTATTCCTTCTGCTTTATAAGCATCGATGTACTTGGAGTAGAACAGTGCCCAAGGTTTGTAGTACTTTGGTAATAGTTTACCGCCTACATAGTTGTTGTTATCCTTCATCCAGGGTGGGGCAGTCCACGGTGAGCTTATGATTTTAAACCCGTCAGTAGAGGCAGCCATAGCCTCTTGTATCATAGGGATAATGTCATCTTGATCCTCTTTTACAGAGAAATTTTCGAGGAGCATATCATCCGCTACGGGTGCATATGAATAATGATCCAGAGAAAAATCACACGAGTTCATGTGTGTACGCGTGAGGGAGTATCGGGCTCCATCATCTCCAAAGTAGGCATCTATTACTTCTTTACGTTTGGCAGGGCTAAGCTTATTGAGGAGAGATGCAGATGATTCTGTGAACGATCCGCCTATACCTGTGATGGTTTGGAATTTTTGCTCGGGGAATAGTTGGATTTTTGATATTGAATCGCTCGTATTAAACACTGTCCGTATTTCAAGTTTGGCGCCAGATGCTGAGGTTTCGTATACGGTTACTTCCATTTTTTTTTCTGTGGTATAAGCGAGAAGAAATAGGGTGAAAAAGAGTATGATTGATATGTTTTTCATTTTTTTACTTTAGTTGCTTTAAAGGCGGAAGATGAATTTCAGCAAGCAAAATATCTAAGTTGCCATTGTACGTTTTGTTTATTGGATTACCATTTCTTGTTAATCCATTGAAAGCACCTCGATCTATTAAATCCCAAACGGCATACTTGGCTTCTCCATTGATTTTGAATAGTCCAAAGTGATTTTCTGAGCCTCCGGCATTTAGCGTATCCTTCCATTTCTCATTGAATGCCTCGAAGTAAAAGCACGAGATGCCTTTTGCATCGGTCCAGTCTCGCATTTGCTTATAATAAAGCCCCTCCTTGTACTCGTCGCAAGCCTTAGAACCATTATCTCCATAGAGTCCCTCTGAGGCACTAGCCCATCCGGTTTCGCCAATGTGTACCTTTTTTTTGCTGTCTATGCTGTGGATATATTTCACAGAGTTGGCATATTGTTTTTTGGCATACAAGACTGATCGTGTAATGGCACGCTCTATCGCCTTTGCTTTGGTAATGTGCAGCTCTGACTCAAAGGCTCCCCAAAATACGGGGTGGTAGTGCGTATCGTGCATGGGATAGGTGTGTAAGGATACGAAGTCTACCGCTTTTATAAGATTTTCTAAGTCTTTGCAGTGATACAGTGTGTCTCCGCCGCCCCAAGAAGCAAAATTATCTGAACTAGTAATCCATAGATTTTTATCTAGCTTGCCTTCTTTTTTTTGCTCTTGTAAATAATTTACCCATTTTAAGATTACATTGGGCTGCACAAAGTAATTTGTTGCCCACTTCACCATAGCTTCATTTCCTACTGCTAGTATTTTTACTGTTTCGGGATATTTAGTAGCGAGATCTATGGCTCGTTGTACTTCTGCTGCATTGGCTTTTTCATCTTCTAGGTTGTGGTCTGGCGCTTTGTCTGTCCAAGCATGTTGGCAATCGATCCAGATGCCAAGCATCACGTACATTTCAAAATTTGGGTATTCTGATTTCATCTCATTGATGGCTACCAGAAGGTTTGATGCTTGATCGTAATGCGTGTTGTAGGTGCGTAATATGCGAATACCCATTGCAGACAATATTTTCATATCGTTTTTTATCTGCTGTATACTCGGTTGTATGTCTCTGCTCGTCTCTCGATAGCCCCCGTAACTTATTGCTTGGTAGTCAGGATTCCCTAAGATTTGAGAAGCAGTTTTGCTCGAATTCATGTGTAGCGGTTTGTCGTTTTTTGGTAGCTTGTTGCCGCAAGCGGCAACTATTATAATTCCAATGAGTAGTGTTATATGTAGTCTATTACTCATTTTAATGCTTCTTATTTTAAGATAGACTCATCTATGTGAACAGTAATTTGTACTATCTCTCCGTTTCTTTCAAATATATGAGAACTGGTCTCTTTATCTAAATGAAGTGAGTCATAGTTGACTCTAGTACCATCTCTCTTTATGATCTCCATACTGCTATCTTTAGCTAACCTATAGATAATGGGTACCTGGCAAAAGGTGAAGCAAAGTGAACCAATCTCCGGCGCAAATTTCTTATGCTCTTTGTGAATATTGACGTAGTGGAAATTTCTTTCTTTTACGGTAAATTCATTTGCGCGAAGTAGGCACGGATTAAAGTATAGTACTCCTTTATTTACGAAAACACCCAACTCTCCAAATCTACTCAGTATATCCTCTTTCACTTGACCTGTCATACCAGGCTGTTGAGCTCCTTTGCCTCCTGGAGTGTGTGAGTAGGGGTCAGTAGAAAACGCTCCATATAAGGAGGGTGATTTATGTACACCAATACCCGCATTTATTTCATAATAGTGTTCCAGTAATCTTCCTATTATTTCGTTGCCTTCTTCGTTCTCTACAGCCTTGAAACAAATTTCTTGCACTGCTATTTGTAATTTAGAAACCATATGCCAGTAGATGGAGCCAAGTCCTTCGTAACCATAAAATGTGCCTGATCTTCCGGTGAATGCTTTATGGTTAAATACTTCTTCAAACATCCTTAGTATGGATGTTTTCTCTTTTTCTACCAGTGCAGCGTATTTAGATGTATTCAGATGATCTAACGCATTGCTTAGGTCTTCAGCATTCTTAAAATTACCATTGAAGTGATAGTCTCCTTTGATATCTTGTTCTACCAATGATTTGTTCCCGTTGCCCAGCATAGAGGTGATTAGCTCCGATTCTTTTATGGCTATTTTTGGAATATTGTTCTTCTCTAAAAACTTAGGTAGCTGCTTGTTTGGATATAATACATAGCTGTATTGGTCAGGTCTAAAAAGATCACTGTTCTTCATACTATCTAGCAGTTTCAACGCTTTTTTTGGAGATAAATGGCCAGAACTGAGCACTGCTACTTGACCTTCGAGCATCTCGCTGAGGTAAGATATAGATACTTCAGTATCACTTTCTACCGTCATAAGGTTGTATGCGTGGTACATTTTGTCATCTCGCTTGTTTGCCTTTACGGTGTGTTCTATGTACTCCAAACTTAGTTTCACAAAACGACGAAGTCGTTTGTAAGAGACTGTTCTCTTCTCGCCCCAGAAAGCTTGTTTGTAGATATGTTCTCTGTATTCGCTTCCAGCTTCACCTAGACCGTCCATTATTGTTTTACGATCTTCATCGTTTATGGCGTCTTCAAGTAAGTGTTTGTTATCTTCAAATGTGGCTTGTACTTTTTTGAAGAAGATGATCAACTCATTGGATAATTCAACTCGTTCGTCTTCTTTATCTTTAATCTGTTTACCAAAGAAAATTAAGAATCTGCGGAGATAATATAGCGTTACCATGGATACTCCATTCCCAACTAGCGCATTGTTGGCATCGTTCCATTCTGGACGTTGCGTATTCATCCATATACCTCCTTCTGGTATAAAATTGGAGAGCTTAGCCAGTACCGTAGCGAGTATTTTCTCGATGAAGTTTACAGTATAAATGGCGTCGTGCTCATCTATTAGGAGTGCTGCATCAGATCCAAGGATTGCTCTGTTTTTCCGGATTTTAGCATCCAGTTCTTCGTCAAATTCTATGGTGTCTTTTGCATTTTTTAAAATGTCTTTGTAGCTTTTTATCTTGTACGGTACATTGGCGTATACAAATTCATTGGTATTGAATTCATTGCTTAGTTGACCTGGGAAATACTTCTCATTAAGCTCTAGGAGTTTAAGTAAATATATGATCTGGTGATCTCCCCAGTAGCCAATGTATGACCACGGATTATCGGGTTCTACGGTTTCCCAATCAAATCCACCTTTAGTCACCCGGTATGGGTTGTATCCTTCGAAAGTAGTAGCATTCAAAAATTTGTGAATCATACTCCGAGTGAAAGCAGGGTAGGATAGAGCTAGGGCTTCCCAGTTTTGGAAAATATCTCTCCAGTTTCCTTCGTAGTCTAATATTTTAGAGCCATCAATTTCACTTCTAGTATTAATAGAGAATTTGTTCCACGGTCTGCTCGGATCTCCGTGTCTTCTACTAAACTTTAGCGGCATATACTCTGTGCAGAGTCTCTTAAAATCACTGTCTGAGCTTTGGGCAGCAATTTTCTTGAGGTCAAAAGAAGTAAATATATCTGCTAGGCTATTTATAAGGTCCTTGTGGTTTTCAAATACTTTCTTATTTGCGGCCGCTAGGTAATTGCTCAAGTCCCACTTTTCTATTTGATAATTGAAATCAAAAATACCGCCACGCATTATGTTGAACAGTGTATTAGCAAAGTGACGTGTATCTCTAAATACATCGGCAGATAATTGCATCCCATCTGATGATGCATTGAGTTCTATCAATTGCTTAGAACCACGTTTAATGTCGCTGTTTATTTGCGTTTCAATATCTTTTTGATTTTGTATGGCGTGTATCAGTTCTACCACATCAGATTGACTCTTGTTTACATCTGCTACAATCATCCATTCTTTCTTATCACTGGGAGCTAGTTCTACTTTAGTGCTTAAAAAATAGGCGCCCTTCTCTGCCTTTATATCATCTTCAGGAGTTACGGCTTGCCCTTTTCTGAAGTTATTGAGTTGAAGAGAGGATACCAGGTGAGATGGATTTTTTAAGCCAAGAGACCATGCAATATTGGCCTTTAGCGCCTCGCTGGGTTCTGCCTTATCTACGATAATGGCACTTAAGGCGTAGATGCCCATGCCTGAATCAGCGTCTAGCTCATTGCGTTTGTATGCGTCTACCAGATTACTGGTCGAGTTTTGTAAATCACTATTTACTCCATCTGGCATTATATTTTGGACACCGTCTAAAAGGGTTATGGAAAGCTTTTGGTTACCCGTATTTTCTAAGGAAGACTTACGTACAAATCCATATATGCTACTGGAGTTCCATTCGTATCTAAATGTCAGTCCAAAATCAATATTGATTTCTTCGAATATAATCTTGTTACCAATGGCATTTTTATACAGGTTTCTTGTTGTGTTATACTTCCCGGTATTCCGTTCTGAAAACGGTTCCCAAACGTGCGTTTCAGCACCTTGGCGTATTTGAAATATGCTTTTACTCCCAGTAGTTTCAGAGGATTCTGTAATCTTATCTGCGGTGTAATAAGGAAATAGAGGGAACTCAGAATTTTTACGACCCGCACTTAATGCTCCATTGCTGGAGATGAACATCCAGTGATGTGAGTCACTCACTATGCTCATAAAGAATGGTCGCATTTCGTCGTAATTTGAAATACAGTAGAAATTTTCTCCGTCTATTTTTAGTCTTTTTATATTAACGTTTGCGTCATGCATCGTTTCAGATTGTGTTGCCATTTATATCGTTTAGTAATCAGTTTTTATTTTGGAAAATTTCAGCTTTTTCTAGTGCTTTATTAATTTGTATTCCAGAAAATGCTTTATTGACCTGCTTGGGTCTAACGTTTTTTGTATATGGGTTTAGTCTATGTACTTCGCTTAGAATATAGTAAGCTGCTCGAGGAGTTACTGTATGAGTGCCGTCTGAACTATTGGGCTGTTTGGCACAAATGCCAAACCATTCTTCGTTCATATTATTCTGCCCTTCTATATAGTCGTTTTTATAACCACCGTTAGACCAAGAAGCGGTGCTATCGTGCTTGTCTAAGTTTACGGTTTGTCCTGTTTTCCACCAGCCATCGCTCCATTGAAAGGTAAATCCACCTATACAATTTTCGGCTTTTCCTTGGCCTGCTGCATTTTGATAGATCTCTTTCCAATTGTTTAGCAGGTATTCTGCCTGCGTATATTGATCTTCTTTCTTCTCAATACTATGGTATGCATCTGCCCCCAACTCGGTAAACATTATAGGCTTGTTGTACTTGTCTTTCACTTCCTGGAATACGTTACCAAATGAGATTCCTCTGTATATGTTGATGCCAAGTATGTCTACATCTGGACACTCGGTTGCTATGAGATCAAGAAAACCTATATCTCCATTGCAAATAGCTACGTGATGCACGGTGTCTATTGTTTTCAGTGAAAGAGACGCGGTATTAAAAAGAGAATATAAGTGGCGAGCTCTCTCGTCTGTTTTTTTCATCGCTGGAATGTCCTCTGTCTCGCTACCTTTCCAATATAGGCCGTAGTTGTTTTCATTGCCAAGCAGGTACATGAGTAATCCTCGCGTACCCTTGTACGTTTTTCCTAGTTCAGCTACTTCTTTAAGTAAGACCATCTGAGTGAGTGAGTCACCATAATCGGTAATCGGGTTCCAGTTCCCATTTAGCATAACACCATAACGACCAAAGGAGTGGTTCAGTACCGTATATATACCATAGTTGTCGTGGATGTACTCGATCCAATTGGTGGGAATACCTGTGTATATTCTGAGTGTATTTATACCTATTGATTTTAGCCTAGCCATATCTTGGTCTAGTGCTGCTTTTATAGTTTCTTTGGGTTGTTGCCAGAGGCTGTACTCAAAATTTGTGCCTATAGGGGAGTAGCTCCAATTCATCCCTTTTATGAAGAATGGCTGGTTGTTTACGGTGATATAAGATGCAGCCTTGTTAGATGTAGATGTATCCTCTTTATGCTGAGTACAGGATGTAAACAGGAACAAGAAGAGAAGCAGGTTGATGTATCGGTTATTCACTTTTCTCTTGTTGCAATTGGTCTGGGATGAAATCTATATTTTCAACTATTTAGTAAGTGTGCCTATTTCTGAAAGACACGAATATAATCTACATGCATTTTTTGGGGGAATACAGTAGATGCATCAGGACTTCCAGGCCAGTTGCCACCTACGGCTACGTTGAGGATGAAAAAAAATTTTTCTTGAAAATACACGTTACTATGTTGAAGATATTAGAAAGAGTGTTGTTAATCAATTTGGCTTTGATAAAGTATATAAACAAGGTTTAAATATAAGTACTCCAATAAATTTAACTTTACAAAAAATTGCAATAAAATCTTTAAGAGAAGGACTAATAAGTTATGATAAAAGAAGAGGGTGGAGGGGTCCAATAATTAATAGTAAGAGATTAAGTAATTGGAATAATGATATTAATTTAGATAAATTTA